>SLDB01000376.1 GCA_007125475.1 Nitriliruptoraceae bacterium
ACTTTGGAAGGTCTTCAGGAACCTACGCCCGTGTCACTGTTACACCGAAGATGAGACGCCACCTCGCTGCCTGCGCCGGCGACCCAGGCTGGTAGCGAGGTTCTCCCTCAGTTCCCATGGACTCCCCCTCGTCCCTGCCGCGGGCAACCGCAACAGCCTGCGGGATCCGGGCCCCATGAGGAACAACATCCGGACGCCCCGATGGCGGGCGGACACGGCCACCCCAGGAGTGTCGTCGGCCGGGTGATGCTCGTAGGCCAGCGGCATCCATCGCCGGGGCCCGAGGACGAATCGCCGGCCCTGCTCGTTGACGTGCAGGCGTGGCCGACCGATGGGACGTCGGTGCTGCCGGGCCCGGGTCAAGGGGCTGCGGCGGGGTGGGCGTGGCCACGAGGTCCCGGGCCACACCGGCGAGGTGGCCTCGGTCCTAGGCTGCCCGAGAGCGGGTTCGACGCCGGCCCGCACCGTGGGCCGGTGCATGCCACCGAGCGTCGAGGAGTAGGCATGATCGACTTCCGGGACGTCTCTCTGCGGGCGCTGGCCGATCGTGTCCGCACCAGGGAGCTCGCCGCCCGGGAGGTCGTCGGTCACGCCCTCGAGGTGATCGACCGTTGCCGCGAGCTCAATGCGTGGGTGGTCGTCGACGCCGAGCGGGCGCTGGAGGACGCTGGCGCCGTCGACGACGCCGTGGCCGCCGGCCGGCCGGTGGGGCCGCTGGCCGGCATCCCCTTCGGGGTCAAGGACCTCGAGGACGTCGCTGGGCTGCGTACGGGCCACGGCTCGCTGCTGCGCGAGCAGGACCCGCCGGCCGAGGCCGACTCGCTGCTGACTGCGCGCTTGCGTGCCGCCGGCGCTGTTCCGCTTGGCAAGACCACCACGCCGGAGGACGGCTGGATGGGTGACACCCTCAGCCCGCTCACCGGCGCGACACGCAACCCCTGGGACCCGAGCCGTTCGCCCGGGGGCTCCTCGGGCGGGACCGCGGCGGCGCTGGCCGCGGGCATGGTTCCCCTGGGGACCGGCAGCGACGGCGGCGGATCGATCCGTATCCCGGCATCCATCTGTGGGCTCGCCGGCCTCAAGCCCTCGCACGGGCGGGTGCCGATCGGCGGCCCGACCCCGCCTGGCGCGGGCCTGCTCGCCGTGCGCGGCCCCATGGGGGTGCGCACCCGCGACACGGCCTACGCGCTGTCCTGCTGCGTCGGGCCCGACCCCTCGGATCCGTTCTCCCTCCCCGTCG
This sequence comes from Nitriliruptoraceae bacterium, assembly GCA_007125475.1. Taxonomy (GTDB): domain Bacteria; phylum Actinomycetota; class Nitriliruptoria; order Nitriliruptorales; family Nitriliruptoraceae; genus SLDB01. The sequence goes on from SLDB01000376.1 coordinate 1,241, forward strand.
AAGACCTCGACTGGCGCATCCCCGACCAGCCCGGCCTCCCCCAGCGGGTGGTGTGGGCCCCGAACCCCGACTGGCCCGTGGACGCCGGGGTCGCGGCCGCCTGCGAGGCAGCCGTGGGTCGCCTGGCTGACGCTGGCACTGAGGTGCTGGTTGTGGAACAACTCCACCGTCACCCGCCGCTGCTGGACTGGTGGGTCCTGTGGACCGCCTACCGCAACCGTGCTGCCGGCCATCACCGGGGCACCGACGCCTGGGAGCGGATCGACCCCGGCCTGCGGAAGATGATGGACCAGGCCGAGCAACGGGTGACCCACGCGGGCCTCCTGCGGGCGCTCGACCAGATACATCACCACAACGCCGACGTGGAGGCCGTCCTGGCCCGGGCCCCCGTCCTGCTGACTCCGACGGTGGCCTCCGAGACCGCCTTCAGCGGTGGTCGCGGCACCGTTGACGGGAACGAGACCAGCCAGTGGGCGCCGTTCACCCAGGTACTCAACCTGACCCGGCACCCCGCCGGCAGCGTGCCCTGTGGGACGACCGGGGCCGGCCTGCCGGTGGGGATCCAGGTCGTAGGACCCCACCACGCCGACATCGAGGTGCTGTGCACCATGGCCGCGCTCGAGGACCTCTGGGCCGACCTACTGCCACCCTTCCCGGCCTGGTGACCGCGCCGCACCCGCTGCTGCTCGCGGGTGGACGCCCTGCGGCCGGACCACCCGACACGCCCATGAATCGGGGAATCCGGGACCTCAGGCCCTACCGATGCCTGCGGACCACGGCCATGGTGGGTGTCAGGCGGAGGTGGCGACGATGGACCAAGTCCGGAACCCGGTGACGCCGCTGCGGGTGCTCGTCGAGCTCGCTGACGCGGGTGCACGACAGTTCCACACGGAGTTCTTCCGTGCGCACGGCTTCGAGGTGGCTGCCTGTGGCGGCCCTCACACGCTGGGAGAGGCGGGCTGCCCGCTCGTCATGCGGGGCTCGTGCCCGCTGGTCGACGCCGCGGACGTCGTCTACTTCGACCTCAACCTGGACGACGAGGCCGAGGTGGCGGTGTTCGATGCCCTGCGTTCGGCGGTCGTCCCGGAGATGCCGGTGGTCGTCGAGGTTCCCCAGGACGTCGCGCACCGGCACGCGGACCGGCTCACCGGGGCCACGGTGATCCCTCCGATCGATCCGCAGCGGCTCCTGCGCGCGCTCGACGAACGTGACGAGCGGGACCGGGTGCGGTGAGGGTGGGCCGGGCCGGCCAACCGCTGAGCACGGATGCACCGGCTCGCCCGGCCTCGAACGTCCAGTTGCCGTCGGCCGAGATCTGGACGACCGGTGCGTCGTCGCTGCGGAGCGTGCCGCACGCATCACGCAAGGCGACGTCCTCCCTCCGTTCCCACGCCCGCTGAACCAACGGCGCGACCGGAAGCGCTCGACAGGAAGCCGGGCGAGACGTTCGAGCGCCCGAGTGACCCTGGCCGCGTCTGCATCGCCGGCCAGTACCCGTCGCCGGGACTTTCCGGACCTCGCGCTGCTGATCGATGTGGCTGGCCACAACTGGCACAGCACCGGCGTTCTCGTCGAGCGCCGTCCGATGTCGCCGTCGAGTGGGACGTTCCGAGCAGGTCACGCTGCGCATCGGGAGACCGGACTCCGCGGGTCGTCGGACGGCGCGACCTCTCCCCGGCGTTGCCTGCGTGGTCGGGGTGCCCGGACCTCAGCGGTCGCGCAGGCCGTGGCCTTGACGGATGCGCGGGACGATGTTGTCCACGCGTCGCGCACGGGTGGAGGACTGCTTCGCACCGGCGACGTGCAGGTTGTACTCCCGTCGGCGACCGGGCGTGAGCTCCGCGAAGGATGCCGCGAGCTCGGGGTCGTTGGCGAGCCGTTCGGCGAGCTCCGGGGCGAGTTCCTCCCCGGGGCGTGGTGGCAGCGGGGTGCCGGCTTCCTCGCGGGCGATCGCCTCCTGCAGGTACGCGGTGACGATGTCGGCGTGCGTCGCGACGTCCTCCACCGAGGTGAACATCATCCGGCGGGCGGCGTACGAGTTCGGCCCGACCTCTTCGAGCACCCCCGCAGGGTCGTCGAGGACGATGCCCTTGAAGAACATCAGCGCAAGGTTGTCAGCGAACTCCTGGATGATCGCGATGTTCGCCTGATCGTGTGAGTAGCAGGGCTTGCCCCACTTGATCGCCTCGTCGAGGCCGGCCGCGAGCAGCAACGGCCGCAACGTCCGGATCTCTGCCGGCCACTGCCCACCGGCCCGGAGGTAGGCGTCGACGTCGGGGAAGTGCTCCATGGATTCACGTCTCCGTTCGGGGCGACGAGAGCAGGGTGTCGAGCTTGTCGAGTTGCGCGTCGTAACCCCACTTCATGCCGTAGGCGGCCAGCCGGGCCTTGACGCCTGAGCCGATCTCCCTCACGTGGATGCGGAGGTTGACGACGGTGTGCTCCCCCTGCGCGGTGAGCTCGACCTCGTTGACGTGTCCGATCGTCGCGCCCTCCTCTCCCTCGGTCCACGACGTGGCCTCGTAGGCGAGACGGTCCGGCTCCTCGACGCAGGTGAAGGTGCCCTCCAGCGGCCAGCGGGTGCCGGCGTACTTGCCCATCCCTTCCCCCGCCTCCATGATGATGCGGATCCGTCCCCCGACGCGCAGGTCGACCTCGCACTCCGGGATGGACGTGTGCTCCGGCCCCCACCACTGCCGCAGCAGCTCCGGCTGCGTCCACGCCCGCCACACGTCGGCGATCGGGGCCGCGTACGTGCGCTCGAAGCGGTGCTCCTGGGTCGACCGGAACAGCTTCAGGATCATGTGGATCCCTCCTCGTCGTCGGTGGTCGCCGGCGCGTCCTCCCGCGCGGCCTGCATCGCGGCAAGGACGTCTCCGAGGGAGTCCAGCCGCTGCTCCCACAACACCTCGAAGGACTCGACCCAGTCGCCGAGCTCCTCGAACGCCGGCGGGGCGAGGTAGTAGATGCGTCGCTGCTCCACGGGCTCGACATCGACGACACCGGCGTCGCGCAGGACCTTGAGGTGCTTGGACACCTGCGGCTGGCGGAGACCGAGGGTCTCGGCGATGTCACCGACCGCGAACGGTCGGTGACGCAACAACTCGACGATCTCGAGCCGACGGGGCTCGCCGAGCGCAGCGAAGACGGTTGCGTGCATGACCGCACCATAGACTCGATATATATTCCTGTAAAGGAATACTTCTCCCAACTCGATGCTCATCGGTGGCCAGACCGGGGTACTCCCCGGTGGTGGACGTGAAGGGTCACCGCCGGTGAACGTGGGTTCTCCGCCGTCCTGACCGCCGTCTGAACGTGCGAGGCGTGAGACCAGTCGGCGCCGCCCGTCGCACGCGACGCCGGTGCGCAGCCAGCGCGCCCGGCGGTGAGGTCAGCCGGCCGTGTCCCGGCCGGCCTCACGACGGAGTTCGTCCGCGGCGTCCGCGGCGACCTCCCCGATCGGCTCACCGGCGAGGATCCGCGCGTTCCACCCACCGAGCCGGCGGGTCGTCACACCTTCGACGAACGGCTCGAGGGCGGCCCTGATCCGGGGGTGCTCGTCGAGGACCTCGGCACGCACCTGCGGGGCGACGACGAACGCCGGGAACACCCCCAGATCGTCGACGAGCGGCCACGCCCCCAGGCTCCACGCCGCCCCGTCGGTCGCCACCGTCAGTCCGGCGACGCAGTCCCCGGCCGCCACCCCCGCCGCGGCGTCCTGTGGCGCCGCCGCCAGGACGGGTTGGTCGCTGCGCACGCTGTAGGCCGACAGCACGGCCGGGAGCCCATCGTTGCGCGTGGCGAAGTCGTGGTCCACGCAGAGCACCGACTCCGGTTCCTCCGAGAGCCGGGTCGCGAGCTGGGAGACGGACTCGACCCCCGACTCGTGCAGGGCCGGGCTCACCACGAACGCGAACGTCGCGTCCGCCGGGGGCTCGGCGACGCCGTCCCCGAACGGCGGCGCCAGCCACACGATGCCCTCGTGCTCCTCGTCGTGCTCACGCACCGCCGAGAACGACGCCTCCGCCGAGCTCGGTGGATCCGCCCGCCCCAGAACCTGAAGCCACGCCTCCCCGGTGTAGGCCGGCCGGAGGTCGACACGGCCCTCCTCGATCGCCCGTCGCGCCCCCTGAGCCGTCGGGAACGCCACCACCTCCGCGTCGAACCCCTCGGCGACGAGGTGACCGGCGAGGATCTCGGCCAGGAGCGTGCTCTCCGGGTCGGGACCGGCACCCACCCCGAGCACCGTCCCCCCACCCTCCTCGGGCTCCGCGCCTGCCCCCTCGCCGACCGCGCAGGCGGTGGCGAGGAGCACGCACAGCATCAGGGCCGGTGTCCGCATCGTCACCAGGCTGCCACACCTCGCCGGCGACCGTGTCAGCGGACCGCTCCCCGCACCGGCGGATGGGGCACCGGGCCGACGTGGCGTACCCTGGGCACCCACCGGCACACTGACCCGATCCCGTACCACTGACGACCCCGCCCACCGCCGACACACCCTGTGGAGCCCCCGTGTCCGTGGATCGCCCCACTCCCAGCGAGACCCCCCACCGCCGCCGGAGGTGGGTACGGCGACTCGCCGGGATCGCCGGTCTGGCGGTGCTCCTCGCCGCATGCGGCGCCGACGGCACCGACGACTCCCCCGACGCCGCGTCCTCCGAGGACGACGACGCCGCGGTCACCGAGCTCGCGGTCGCCGTCGCCAGCTTCGACCTCGCCGTCGGCGACGACCGGCGGCTGATGGCCGGGGTGTTCTCCCCCGAACGTCAGCTGGTCGCGTACGGCGACGTCGAGTTCGCACTCGCCCACCTCGGTGACGACGGGGAAACCGCCGGTGAGATCACCCAGACCGCGACGGCGTCGTTCCTCCCGGTACCCGGGATGGAGCCGGCCGGGGTCGACGAGGACCGCCGTCCCCAGCTCGTCGAGGACACCGGCAGCGGGGTGTACGCCGCCCAGGTCGACCTCGACCAGCCCGGGGTCTGGGGGCTGCGGGTCACCGCCACCCTCGCCGACGGCACCGAGGTCACCGGGAACCAGCGGTTCGAGGTGCAGCCCGAACCGCTGGTGATCGACGCCGGCGATCCGGCCCCGGCGGTGGAGAACCCCACCGTCGACGACGTCGAGGCCGGCACCGCCACCCCCGTCTCGGTCGACTCGCGGGCCCAGGAAGAGGGGGCGGCGATCCCCGACGCCCATCTGCACCGCAGCACGGTCGCGGAGACCATCGACGCCGGACGCCCAGCGGTCGTGGCGATCACCACTCCGGTGTACTGCGCCTCGAGGTTCTGCGGTCCGTTGACCGACGTGCTGGCCGAGCTCGCACACGACTACGAGGACGTCGCCGAGTTCATCCACCTGGAGGTGTGGGAGGACTTCGACGAACAGCGGCTGAACGAGGCGGCGGCCGCGTTCATCCAGACCGAGGCCGGGGGGAACGAGCCGTGGGTGTTCCTCCTCGGCGGTGACGGCCGCGTCGTGGCCCGGTGGGACAACGTCGTCGACGTCGACGAGCTCACCGACGCCCTGGACGCGCTCGAGGAGGGCTGAGTGGACGACCACGACGCCGTCGCACCGGCCCGGGGAGCCGTCCCCGGCCCGGCCGGGCCCAGTTACGTCGGTCACGTCGCCGACGACCGCGTCGGTGAGCGTCCGGCGATCGTCGACTGGGGGCGCACCGCCCGCCGGATGCGGTGGCTCCTCGCCGTCCTGTCGCTGGTGGTGGTGCTCGCCTGGCTCGGGGTCGGGTTCGCCGGCGACGGCCCCTCGCTCGGGCTCCTCGGCGAGCTGGTCGGGTTCGCCCTCCTGGCGGCGATCGCCGGCGAGGTCGTGATCGTCGGCGGATCCGCGCTTCGCGGGATGCTCACCGCCGGGGCGCGGGGCGAGCGCCTCGCCTCGGCGGACGTCTCGCTGCTGCCCCCGCAACTCACCCGACGCCGGCGGCGGTGAACCCACCCGTCACCCATCGTGGCCACGTGGCGGCTACAGCTGTGGGTCGCCGAGGTCGAGACGGAGGGTGGCCAGCACCCGGGTGATCTCGGCCCCGATCGCTTCGACGTCCCGGGGCAGCCGCACGTCGGCGGCCGGGTACAGCTCGGCGGCGCTGACATCGGTGACCCCGAGCTGCCAGCCGCGCTCCTCGGCGAACTCCCCCAGCGAGAACGACCAGGTCAACACGGTGGCGTCGTCGTACTGGTGCAGCATGAACCGCAGGTGGCGGTTGAACTCCAGCACGGCGAGCCGGCCACCCCGCCGTGTCTCGCCGGCGGGAGCGAACCCGAGGGCCGCGAGCTCATCGGCGAAGTCGTCACCCCCCGGTGGCGCAGACACCGCCCGGGGTTCGTCGTCGCCGCGGGTGCGACGGGATCTGCGGGACACCTCGACTCCTTGACGTCGGCGTTCCCGGGAGTGTGGCACATCGCCCCCTACCCTCCCGGTCGTGATCCCTGTGGGCCGCACCCTCCCCCTCGCCGTCGCGACGCTGTTCGTCGCGGTGGCGTGCACCCCGTCCGAGCCCGACGGGCTCGACGATCTGCGGGCCGACGTCGACGAGCTCCTCGCCGAACGCGACATGGCCGACGACCGCCTCGACGAGCTCGACGCGGAGCTCGGGGCGCTCCGGGACGGCCTGGACGAGGTCAACGTCGCCGACCGGCTCGACGAGGTCGCCACGGACCTCGACACCGCCCGCCAGCGACTCGACGAGGTCGAGGACGACGGCAGTCGCCGGGGTGAGGCCGTCGACGAGGTCGCCGAGGAGTTGGCGCGCACCGGTGCGGACCTTCGGGGGCTCGTCGACGAACTCCGGGGCGAGCTCGACGCGGTGCACGGCGAGCTCGACGAGTTGCGGGGGCTCTACGAGGTGCTCCGGGAACGCCTCGACCGCTGCCAGCGCGACGGCAGCTGCTGAACCGGCTTCGCCGGGGATCACCAGCCGGTGTCGTACCCTCGCCTCGCGCCGCGACCGCCGCCACGGCCGAGGAGCACCCCGCGTGGCCGACAACGCCGTGCCCCGGCTCTCCGACACCCGCCGCCTCGGCGGGCGGTACCGCCTGCTCGGCGAGGTCGGTCGGGGCGGGATGGCGACGGTGTACCGGGCCCACGACGACGTCCTCGACCGCGCCGTCGCCGTCAAGCTCCTCCACCACCACCTCCTCGGCGACGCGACGTTCCTGGAACGCTTCCGCCGCGAGGCCCGTGCCGCCGCGGCGCTGAACCACCCGCACGTCGTCGCCGTCCACGACTGGGGCGAGACCAGCGACGCGGCGTTCCTGGTGATGCAACTCGTCGACGGTCCGTCGCTCCGTGACGTCCTGCACCACCACGGGCGGCTCTCGGTCACCGCCGCGAGCGCGATGGTCCTCACCGCCGCGTCGGGGATCGCCGCGGCCCACGAGGCGGGGCTGGTGCACCGCGACGTCAAGCCGGAGAACCTCCTGGTCGATGGTGAGGGCCGGGTGCGGGTCACCGATTTCGGGCTCGCCCGCGCCACCGCGAGCGCCAACGTGACGTTCGACGACGGCACCCTCGTCGGCTCCCCGCACTACCTCTCCCCCGAGGCGGTGCAGGGAGATCCGCTCACCCCGGCCGCCGACGTCTACGCCCTGGGCGTGATCCTCTACGAGGCGCTCGTCGGCGAGCCGCCGCACCACCGCGACTCGCCGTACGCCACCGCCCTGGCCCACACCACCACGCCGGTACCGACACCGTCGCGGTCACGCCCCGACATCCCGGAGGCCCTCGACGAGATCGTGCGCCTCGCCACCGCCCGGGACCCCGCCGAGCGGTACCACGACGCGGCGGCGCTGGCCAGCGCGCTCACCGCGGCGGTCCCCGAGGCCCCCGGCACCCGGGTGCCCGCGATCCCCCCCACGGGTCCGGGCGAGGGTGCCGACGACGGCAACGACGATGACCACGAGGGCGACACCGACCGGCTCGGCACCCACGCGGTCGGGGCGGGGACCGCGACGACACGGATCCGTGGTGGGCGACGCCGTGGGGCCGGGACGCTCCTGCGGTGGGGTGTGCTGGTCGCCGCCGTCCTCGCCGCGCTCGGCGCCGGCGGGTACGCGGTGTGGGACCAGGTCCTCGCCCCCGTCACCGAGATCCCCGCCGTCGTCGGGGCCGCCGAGGCCGACGCCCTCGATGCCCTCGACGCCGCCGGGTTCGAGGCACGCACCGCTGCGGAACGACCCCACAGCCACGACGTCGCCGAGGGGCACGTCCTCGGCCAACAGCCCGAGGGAACCGCCCGTACCGGGACCGAGGTCGTCCTGACGGTCTCGGCCGGGCCCCGACAGGTGCAGGTCCCGTCGGTGGTCGGGACCCCCGAGGCCGACGCCGTCGACGCCCTGGAGGCCCTCGGCCTGGCCACCGCCACCGAACGCGCCCACGACGAGGAGGTGTCCGAGGGCGACGTCGTCGCCACCGACCCGGGCGCCGACGCCGTCGTCGACGAGGACAGCACGGTGACGCTGACCGTGAGCGCCGGCCCCCGCCCGATCGAGGTCCCCGACGTCGTCGGCGACGACCTCGACACCGCGCGCGGGGTGATCGCCGACGCCGACCTCGAGCTCACCGTCGACGAGCGCCGCTTCGACGACTCCCCCGCCGGGACCGTCCTGGCCCAACACCCGGACCCCGGGGGCGAGCTGCACCGGGGGGAGGTCGTCGAGGTGGTGGTCTCCGACGGCCCGCGACCGGTGGAGGTGCCGGCACTGCGCGGGGAACCGGTCGGTGAGGCCGCCGCCGCCCTCGAGGAGCTGGGCTTCGAGGTCGTCGTGGAGCGGCGCGGGGGCTTCTCGGCGTTCCTGAACCCCGGCAGGGTGTACGACCAGGACCCCGCCCCCGGCGCGACCCGCCTCCCCGGCGAAATCGTGTACCTCTACGCCTACGAGGGGTGATGCCGCGGGCCGTCACGGTGCGCCACGCCCCGTCGCGCCACCCGACCACCGCTCACCGGACCTCGACCGCGACACCGCCGGCCGCCGAGTGGGAACGGGACCGCTCCTCGGCGAGGGTGGCGGCCTCATCGTCGGCGGCGTGACCCCGGACGTCGATTCCTGCAACCGCCGGGTCGTCGCCGCGCTCCCCCGGAAACGCGTCGGTGATCTCCAGGCGCAACGTGGTCGTCAGTACCGGTTCCGGGAGTTCGACGATCTGCGCCCCCGTGCCGAGGTCGAGGAACACGACCTCGTACGACACCCCGCCGTCGAGGTGCAGGTCCCCGGCGGCGATACGGCCGGCCGCCGCGTACTCGGCGGGGGACGCCTGGTCGCCGTTGGTGACCACCAGCGCGGTGACCCACGCCGGTGTGGCGAGGTAGAGGTCCACGACCTCGTGGGCCCCGGCGGGACGACGCACTCCGTCGGCGTGCCACGCGGTGGCGGGGTCGTCGTCGACCAGCGCCGCGGCGTCGAAGGACCGTCCGTTTTCGGGTCCGCGTGTGGTCAGCGTCGCCACGTCGCTGAGCCTCACCGCGCCCTCGTCGTCGAGGTCGTCGGGGGCGACGACCGGCGGCGGGGCATCGGTCCCACCGGCGAACGGCCCCAGCCCCGCGAGGGTGAGGGCGACCACGACAGCCGCAGCGGTGACGACGAGGGCACCGACGACCTGGAACCCCCGACGCCGCCATCGTGGCCGTGCGGCCGGGGCGGGGGGGACCGTCGCGACCTCGACCGCGAGGTCGTCACCGGCGAGGTCGGCGCCGCACGCCCCGCAAAGCAGTCGATCCGGGTGCGACGGGGCGTCACACCTCGGACACCGCCGTTCCGGCGCCGCCCCGCCCTCGGCTTCGGCGGCCGAGCCGATCCGCGACGATCCCTGGTGCGTCACCCGTCACCCCGTCCTGTGACCCTGTTCCGCCGCCGAAGGCGGGTGCCTGTCGACCTCCGGGAGCGTAGACCCTGGTCGACGCGGACCGGACGCACGGTCCAGCACGCGTTCGGCGGCGGCGTCCACCCCGGTGCAGCCAGCTGCTACGCTTGCCGTCATGACCGTGACCCCGCGTAACGCACACCCCACCTCGGCGTGGCGATTTTTCGTGTGCTCCGGGGTCGGCGGGTACCAGACCGTCTGACGGCGAGGAACCACACCGCGCCCGTGACCCCGGAGGCTCCTCCGGGGTCGAGTCGTCTCCGGGGGCCCTTCGGTCACACGGGCCGAGACGAGAGAGGACGCGACATGGTCGTGGTGATGCGAGGCAACGCCAGCGAGACCGACATCGAGAAGCTGATCCGGGCGGTGCGGGACGCGGGCGGCGACGCCTTCGTCTCCCGGGGACGCAACCAGACGGTGATCGGGCTCGCCGGTGACGTCGCCAGGATCTCCGAGCTCCCCCTGCACGCCTTCCCGGGCGTCGACGACGTGTTGCACGTCAACCGCCCGTACAAGCTGGTCAGTGCCGAAGCTCAGCCTGAGCCCTCGACGGTGATGGTCGGCGAGACCCCGATCGGCCGTCAGGGGGTGACCCTGATCGCCGGCCCGTGCGCCGTGGAGACCGCCGAGCAGACGCTGGCGGCGTGCGAGATGGCCCGTGACGCCGGTGCCGCGATCCTGCGCGGCGGGGCGTACAAACCACGGACCTCGCCGTACGCCTTCCAGGGGCTCGGCCAGGCGGGGCTCGACATCCTGCACGACACCGCACGCCGGATCGGGCTGCCGTTCGTCACCGAGGTGATCACCCCGGCCGACGTCGAGACCGTCGCCGCGAAGGCCGACATGCTGCAGGTCGGGGCGCGCAACATGCAGAACTTCCAGCTCCTCAAGGAGGTCGGGATGTCGGGACGCCCGGTCCTCCTCAAGCGCGGTCTCACCGCGACGATCGACGAATGGGTGATGGCCGCCGAGTACATCGCGCACACCGGGAACCTGCAGATCGTCCTCGTCGAGCGTGGGATCCGGACCTACGAACCGATGACCCGGAACACCCTCGACGTCTCGGCCGTCCCCGTGGCGCAGTCGCTCACCCATCTGCCGGTGATCATCGACCCGTCCCACTCGGGGGGGAAACGCGACCTCGTCCTGCCCCTGGTCCGGGCCGGGATCGCGGTCGGCGCCGACGGGGTGATCGTCGACGTCCACCCCAACCCCGACGAGGCGCTCTGCGACGGCCCGCAGGCGCTGGTCCGCGACGACCTCGACGAGCTCCGACTGACGGTGAGCCGGTTCGCCGAGGCCTCCGGTCGCCACGTCGTGCGTGCGGGTGCGCGGACCGCGGTGCACTCAGCCTGACGAACCGCCCCGCTCACGCCGGAGACGGCGCACACCCGACGCTGGGAGCACCGCCGCGGACACGGCCAGACCCGCCCACCACGGCACCGACACCCCCGCGAAAACGGCACACCTGCATCCGTTGGTTCGACCTGCCACCGCAGCCGGCAGCCGCCCTCACGGTCCGGTGAGCGCGGCGACGAGGTGGTCCGCGGCACGGCGGCAGCCGTCGGCGTCGACGTCGAGGTGGGTGACGAGCCGCAGCGTGGTCGGTCCCATCGCGGCCACCAGGACCCGTGCGTCGGCGAGCTCGGCGGCGACGTCGGCGGCGGGGCGCCGACCGGTGTCGACGAACACCATGTTCGTCTCGACGGCGTCGACGTCGACCGCCCACGGGTGGGTGCCGACGAGGACTTCGGCGAGGAGACGGGCGTGCGCGTGGTCGTCGGCGAGGCGGTCGACGTGGTGGCGCAGGGCGTAGCTCCCCGCGGCGGCGAGCACCCCCGCCTGCCGCATCGCCCCACCGAAGCGGCGGCGCCAGGCCCGCGCTTCGTCGATCACCGCGGTGTCACCGACCGCGACCGACCCCACCGGTGCCCCGAGCCCCTTGGACAGGCACACGCTGAACGCCGTGAACACCGCACCGACCCGGCGCGGATCGTCTCCGGTGGCCGCCAGGGCGTTGAACAGCCGGGCGCCGTCGCCGTGCAACGGCACCCCGTGCTCGTCGGCCAGGCGCCGCAACGCCTCGAGCCGCTCGACGCCGTGCACCGCGCCCCCACCACGGTTGGTGGTCTCCTCGACCGAGATCATCGCGAGCCCGACGTAGGGGAACCCCGGCGGCCGCAACGCCGCCGCGACCCGGTCGGCGTCGAGCCGGCCGCGGTCGCCGTCGATGGTCCGCAGTTGGACCTGGGCGTTGATCGCGGCCGCACCCGCTTCGTACGCGGCCAGGTGGGCGTACGACTCGCACACGACCTCGGTCCCCGGCGTGGTCAGCGCCCGCAGCAGGACCTGGGTCGCCATGATCCCCGACGGGGTGAACACGGCGGCCTGACGACCGAACCGGTCGGCCACCTCCTCCTCCAGCGCCCGCACCGACGGGTCCTCGCCGAAGAGGTCGTCACCGACGTCGGCGGCCGCGATCGCCCGGCGCATCGCCGGTGTCGGCCGGGTCACGGTGTCCGACCTCAGGTCGACGAACTCCCCGCTCACCGCGGGCCCGCCGTGGGCGCACCGGCCGGGGCGGGACGTCCGTGAAGCCAGGCGACGAGGTGATCGTGGGCCGCCGGGCCCCCGGCCACGACGCCGTCGAGTTCACGACCGCCGAGGCGGCGGCTCACGGCGGTGACCCGGCCACCGGCCTCGGTCACCAGCAGCCGGCCTGCGGCCCAGTCCCAGGGTTGCAGCCCGAACTCCACGTACGCGTCGATCCGGCCGGCCGCGACCCACGCGAGGTCGAGGGCGGCCGAGCCGCCCCGGCGCAGGTCCCGGACGTGTCTGAGCAGGTCGGCGACGTCGGTGCCCTGGTCGACGCGGACCGGCGGCTCGTAGGAGAACCCGGTCGCCACCAGGGTGCGGTCGAGCCCGTCGACGGTGGTGCACCGCAACGCGACGTCGTCACGGGCGGCGCCCTGGCCCCGTGCGGCGTGG
>SLDB01000112.1 GCA_007125475.1 Nitriliruptoraceae bacterium
GGTGCACGGGTACGTGACGACGGACGCACCACCCGGCTGACCACCGCGTTCGGTACGCACCAGCGCCTGGGAACCGATCCCCTCGGCGCCCTCGACGCCGTCGCCGAGCAACTCGGGATCGACCCGCACGCCCGTGCCGACGCCGCGCTCCCCCCGTTCCACGGCGGGGTGATCGGGGCGTTCGCCTACGAGCTCGGCCACCGCATCGAGGTGTCGACGGCCCCGGCCCACGGCTCGGGGATCCCGGCGATGGACCTGCGCACCGCCGACACCGTCGTGGCCGTCACCAGCACCCGCGACCGCGTCGTCACTGTCGCCCGCCCCTCGGCGTTCGAAGCCGGTACCCCCCGGCAGCGCGTCACCGCGATCGCCGGGGCGATCCGCCGCCCGTCGCCCGTCCGGCGGCCGGCGACCGGCGCCCGCCAGCACCTGACCTCCACCCTCCCGCGCGAGGCCTACCTCGGCGCCGTGCACCGGATCCTCGCCGCGATCGGCGCCGGCGACGTCTTCCAGGTCAACCTCGCCCGGCAGCTGCTGGGGCGGTGGGACGGCGACGTCGTCGCGTTGTACCGGGCGCTGCGGGCCGTCAGCCCCGCACCGTTCGGCGCGGCACTGCCCACCCAGGGGATCGCCTCGATCTCCCCCGAGTCGTTCCTCGCGGTCGACGGCGGTGCCGTCACCACCCGGCCGGTCAAGGGCACCCGGCGCCGGGACCGGGACCCGTCCCTGGACGCCGCGCTGGCCGACGACCTGGCGACCTCGGCCAAGGACCGTGCCGAGAACGTGATGGTCGTCGACATGGAGCGAAACGACCTCGGCCGCATCTCCCGACCCGGCAGCGTCCGGGTCACCGAGCTCACCCGCGTCGAGGCCCACCCGACGGTGTGGCACCTCGTCTCCACCGTCCGAGGCCGGCTGCGCGGCGACGTCGGGTACGGCGACCTGCTCCGCGCCACGTTCCCGTGCGGGTCGATCACCGGGGCACCGAAGGTCGCCGCGATGCGGTTGATCAACGAGCTGGAGCCCACGCCCCGCGGCTGGTACTGCGGGGCGGTCGGCTACCTCGGTGACGGCCGCGCCTCGTTGTCGGTGGCGATCCGCACCGCGACCCTGGACGGTGGCGTGGTCCGCTACGGCGCCGGCGGTGGCGTGGTCGCGGACTCCGACCCGGACGCCGAGCACGCCGAGAGCCTCGACAAGGCCGCCGCGTTCATCGAGGCGGTCACGTCCACACCGACCGCAGCTGTCCAGCTGCGCTGACACCGAACGAAGGTCCCCCCGCATGGCGACACCGAAGGTGTGGATCGACGGCCACGTCGTGCCCAGTCCCCAGGCGGTGGTCTCGGTCCACGATCGTGCCTTCCGCAGCGGCGAGGGGGTGTTCGAGACGTTGCGCGCCTACGGTGACCACCCCTTCCGCGCCGACGCCCACGTCCAGCGCGCCGTCGCCGGTGCCGCCGCGATCGGGATCGATCTCACGGCCACCACCTTGCACCGCGGACTCGACGAACTCCTCGCCGCGAACGCCGAGATCTTCGCCGGTCGCGACTCGGTGCTGCGACTCACCGCCTCGGCCGGGGAGATCGACCCCGACTCGGTGTTCCCGGGGACCCCGGCGTCGGGGGCGCGGGGGGAGCCCACGATCGTGGTCACCTCGCACCGGTTCCAGGACGACCCCCGCCTCACCCGCGAAGGCGTGCGCGCGGTCACCCTCCCAATGGCCCGGGAGATGCCGGAGGTGAAGGCGGTGTCGTACCTCGTCGCCGTCGCGGCACGGCAGATGGCGGCGGCGCGCGGCGTCGACGAGGCGTTGCTCACCAGCCCCGACGGGATGCTCCTCGAGGCGGCGAGCGCGAACCTCGCCGTGGTCCGGAACGGGGTCCTGGTCACCCCGCCGGTGGAGTCCGGGGTCCTGGCCGGGGTGACCCGTAAGGTGATGATCGAGGTCGCCGGTCGGGCCGGCCTGGGGGTCGACGAACGCCCCGTCCACCGCGGTGAGCTCGCCGCGGCCGACGAGGCCGTGCTCACGGCGACCACCCGCGAGATCATCCCCCTCGTCGAGGTCGACGGCGAACCGGTCGGTGACGGCCGTCCGGGAGCGGCCTCGGCCGCCCTCCTCGCCGCCTACCACGCCGAGGTGGCGCGTGAGCGCGCCGCGGCCGGCCGCTGACCCCGCCACCGCCGTCCACCGCCGGCGGTCGGTGGTGACACCGGCGCCCGGGCCCGACCCCGGCTCAGTCGGTCGACAACCGGGTGAACGCGAACCCCACGTGCGCCCGGTAGCGACGGTTCACCGAGATCAGCACCGGGGTGAGGGACTCGGCGACGTGGGACAGCCGCAGTGGTCCGGCGGCGACTCCCCGGCACCCGTCGATCCGGTCGATGAGGCCGACCACCGCCGCGACGTCCTCGTCGATGTCACCGAACACCGGGACGTCGTCGTCCATGGGGCGCTCGAGTTCGCCCAGCGTCCGACTGGCCACCGAGTGGAACGCCGAGACGACCCTTGCCCCGGCGAGGCGGTCCGCGACGAGCGCCGCCGCCGAGCCCTCCGGGACCGTGACCGGGTACGGACCGATGTCGTCGAACGCCATCGGGTTCACCGCACTCACCACGATCCGGTCCTCGACGTGCCCGGCGACCGCCTGCAGATTGGCCTCCAGACCGTCGAACGGCACCGCGAGGATCACGGCGTCGACCTCGTCGAGGACGCTGGCGTCACCGCCGGTGACCTCCCCACCGCACTCCTCGGCGAGGGCGGCGCCGGCCTCCCGACCGCGGGCCGCGTCCCGTGACGCGAGCGCGACCGACACCCCGGCGATCGCCAGCCGCGCCCCGATCCCACGGCCGAACTTCCCGGTACCTCCGACGATCCCGATCCGTTGCAGCATCACGACTCCTCGTCCTCGACGTCCTCGATCCCGAGGGCCACCGTACGACGTCGGTGCGCCGTGAGGAGCTCGATCGCGAGATCCTTGACGCGCCGCTCGGTCGTCGCCGTGGCGTCCTGGGCGAGGAGGACCGTGAGGGCGTCGGAGGCGGCCATCGCTGACTGGAAGTTGGTCAACGCCGCCCCCAGGACATCGGCGGTGAGCCGGGCCGCCCGGGCACGCGCGGCGTCGTCGTCGAGGAGCCCGGTGAGCCGGGCGACGGCGGAGGCCTCGACCGTGGCGCGGTGCTCGAACGCCTCGCGGACCGCCTCGGCGTCGGGGGCGTCGAGGTGCCCGGCGACGGCGTGGGCGAAGTCCGCCGCGATCGGTGCCCCGACCGCGAGGAACACGCAGGCGTCGAACCACGTCGAGGTCGGGGCTTCGTCGAAGTAGTCGTCGAGGACGCCGCGCTGGCGCTGCATCACCGCCGCGTCGAGGTCGGTGCGACGACGCAGGTGGGCGTGCAACCGCCGGTAGGCGGTGAGCTCGCGTTCGACGTCGTCGACCGCGGCGACCGCGGCCTCGACCTCCGGAGCGAGCGCGATGAGCCGCGACACCGCCTCGACACCACGGAGCTGGCCGTAGGTCAACGCGCCCAGGAGCTCGACCGTCGCCAGCTGCCGACGGGAGGTGTCGGGCGGATCGGCCGGGTGGCGGTCCCCCACCGGGTCAGGCCGGGCGCCGTGGACGCCACCCGAGTCGTTCGGAGATCTCCCGGGCCGACCGCAGCACGCGCAGCGCGATCGTCTCGGGCTCCGGCAACCGAGCGGTCGGTGCGACGATCCCGACAGCGGCGACGGCACGCCCGGTGTGGTCGAACACCGGGGCCGCCACCCCGGACGCCCCGGGCTCGAGCTCGTCGCGGGTGTAGGCGACACCCCGCTGGCGGACCGCCTGCAGGTCCGGGTTCCGGGCCCCTTCGGGGAGGAACGCCAGCAAGGCCTTGCCGTGGGCCGCGACCCCGAGCGGGTGCCGGAACCCGACGCGGTAGTTCACCTGGACGAACCGGTCCCCGGGCTCGATGA
>SLDB01000052.1 GCA_007125475.1 Nitriliruptoraceae bacterium
CCCGTCACCCGATCCACCGCACCCCGCGAGGTCACGCTGACGCCCACGTTCGCCACCGCCGTCGACGCCGCCCTGGAGGCCGCCGTCGTCCCGTCGTTCACCCGGATCGGCTACCACGTCCGCCGCCGGTTGTTCGGCTGGGAGCCGAACACGGCGCTGCCCGGGGCGGGACGGCGGGTGCTGGTCACCGGGGCGAACTCCGGGTTGGGATACGCCACCGCCCGGGCCCTGTTGGCCACCGGGGCTCAGGTGGTGATCACCACCCGTTCCGAGGACAAGGCCCGCGACACCCGGGCGCGGCTCGCCGAGGACCCCGCCGCCTGGCCTCCGTCGGGCCCGCACGGGGGTGGGTGTGGCTCCCAGGCGCCGGGCGGGCCCGAGTCCCACCTCGAGCACGACATCCTCGACCTGACCGACCTCGCCGGGGTGCGGGGGTTCATCGAGCAGCACGCCGCCGGCCGGTACGACGCGGTGATCCACAACGCCGGGGCGATGTTCGCCGACTTCGCCCGCACCGATGACGGCCTCGAACGCACCTACCAGGTCCACGTCGCCGCCCCGTTCCTGCTCACCGCCGGCCTCCTCGGGGCGGTACGGGCCACGACGCACGGACGGGTGGTGACGGTGACCTCCGGGGGGCTGTACACGGCCCGCCTGGACGTGGCCCGCCTCACCGACCCCGCCGAGGGGTACCGCGGCGCGACCGCCTACGCCCAGGCCAAGCGCGCCCAGTTGGTGCTCACCGCCGAATGGGCCCGTCGTTACCCGCGGCTGGGGGTGACGTTCGCCGCCGTGCACCCCGGCTGGGCGGCGACCGACGGCCTGGCCGCGTCGCTCCCCGGGTTCTCCCGGCGGCTCGGAGCGGTGCTGCGCACCGCCGACGAAGGGGTCGACACCACGGTGCGTCTGGCGCTCTCCCCGAGGGTGCCGACCCCCGACGGGGGGTTGTGGCACGACCGGCGGCGCCGTGGCGCCCACCGGGTGCCCTGGACCCGGTCACCGCGTGGGGAGGCCGGCCAGCTGTGGGCCCGCGTCTGCCGCGACACGGGGGTGACACCCCCGCCGGTGTGACCTCGGCGCAGCCCGTCTCACAGCTCGGCGAGCGCCGCCACCGAAGCGTGCACGACCCGGCGATCCGCCGCGGCGAGTGCATCGAGGTCACCGGCGGCCTGTGCACGCTTGAGCCGGGAGAAGCCGTAGCCACGGCCGGGGATCTCGGCGTCCCGCGGGTCGTCGCCGACCACGACCACGAACCCGCCGAGGTCCGGCCCACCCTTGTGCAGCTGCCCGGTCGAGTGCAGGTAGCGCGGACCGATCCCGACGGTGACGGTCCGGCCGCTGCCGGCACGGATGCGGTCGGCGGCAGCACGCACCGCGGCCTCGTCACGGCCGTCGGGGGTGACGAACGCCAGCAGCACGAGGGCCTCGTCGTCGGCGAGCCCGGCGACGAGCTCACCCGGGTCCCCGAGCGGCGGCAGGTCGCGGCCCTCGTCGAGGACACGGGCGGTGGCGGCCTTCGCCGCCGCGACATCGGGCTGATCGAAGGGGTTCACCCCCAACAGCGCTCCGGCGACGGCCGTCGCCACCTCAAAACGCACCACCTGCCGACCCAGGGCCGCCAGCCCGTCGCCATCCACGGTCGTGACGACCCGGCGCCCGCCGTCGGTCACGACCGGCTCGTCGGTGGACCCGCTGCGGCTACCCGCCACGTCGAGAACCGGGAGCACCCCGACGCCGTCCTTGCCCAGCGACTCGGCGACCAGTTGCTCGATCCACGCCCCGAACGCCGGAACGCCGTCGGGGCCGGCGATCACCAACTCCCCGTGACGGTGTCGGGCGGCGGTCGCGATCGCCGCCCCCAGCCGCACCGCGGGGTTCACCGCGGGGTCGTTCGAGCGGCAGGCGGCCAGTTCGTCGGTCGCGCCGGCCAGCAGGACGTCGACGTCGAGGCCGAGGAGGGTGGCCGGCAACAGGCCGAACGCGGTGAGTGCCGAGTACCTCCCCCCGACGTCCGGGTCGCCGTGGAAGACGTGACGGAACCGATCACTGCCGGCCCGGCGCTCCAGCGAGCTGCCGCGGTCGGTCACCGCCACGATCCGTTGACCGGCGTCCTCGCCGTGGACGTCGACGAGACGTTCGCGAAACCGGTCCAGGTGGGCGATGGTCTCCACGGTGGTCCCGGACTTCGAGGCGACGAGGAGCATGGTGGTGCGCCACGGCAGGCGCTCCTCGACGTGGAGGACCGCCGCCGGATCGGTCGAGTCCAGCACCGTCAGGCGGACCCCGGCCCCCGAGCTCGTCGCCCGCCCGGCCGCGACGAGCTCGGCCAGCAGCCGGGGGAACAACGACGACCCGCCCATCCCCACCAACAGGACGTCGGTAACGCCGTCGGCGACGACCGTGTCGGCGAACTCCAGGAGACGTCCGGTGTCGGCACGGTGGGGCGCGTCCAGCCACCCCAGCCGATCGGTGATCTCGGTGGGATCCGGGGCCCAGGTGGTGTGGTCACGTTCGAACAGCCGCGGGATCACCTCCAGCGCGGCGCGTTCGGCGTCATCGAGGTCTCCGCTTCCGGGTGCCGTCATCGCCTGCCTCCGCCGTCGGTCCCGGCCCGCAGGCCGCCACGTCCGAACGAGGATACGCACCCCGGCGGTAGCCTCGTCCCAGGAACGCCACGGCCACCGTGGCACCCCAGCGACCCACGAGGACCACCGTGAGCGACCAGTCCCCCGACCCGCAGAAGAACCCCGACCCGCAGAAGAACCAGGTGCAGGTCGTCGTCCCCGACGGCATGAAGCACGGCGAGTACGCGAACTTCCTCGTCGTCTCCCACTCCCCCCACGACTTCACCCTCGACTTCTGCCAGCTGCTGCCCTCCGGTGAGCAGGGCAAGGTGAACGCCGAGGTCGTCTCCCGGGTCCGGATCGCCCCCACGATGGTCGGCCGGGTCCTCAACGCGCTGAACACCAACCTGTCGAACTACGAGGAGCGCTTCGGCCAGGTCAAGGCGCTGGGATGACCGACGGACTCCTCCCCGGCGGCCGGTTCGCCGAGTGGCGACCGCCGCACGCGGTGGGGTATGTCGCCTGCGACGTCGACGGCACCCTCGTCGGCTCCGGACTGCACCCCACCGACGCGGTCGTCGAGGCGGTCGCTGACGCCACCGCCGACGACGTGGCCGTCGGGATCGTGACCGGGCGGATGCGCGACGCGGTGGCCGAGCTGTCGCGACGGCTGTGCGCGCGTGGGCCCCACGTGTTGCACAACGGGGCCGAGATCGTCACCGCCGACGGCGAGGTGATCACCGACCGGTGCCTGGACGTCGACCACCTCGGCTCGCTGCTGTCGATCGGCCGCGACGCCGGTGACGGGGTGCTGGAGATCTACACCCGTTCCGGGTTCGTCACCTCCTCGCTCGACCCCCGTGCCGAAGCGCACTGGGAGATCATCGGGGCGCGCCCACGGGCGGTGATCGACGCACCCGCCGACCTCGGCGGCGCCGCGGTGCTGAAGGCGACGTACACGGCGTTCTCGGCTCAGACGGCAGCAGCGGTGTGCACCGCGGCCACCGCCGCCGGGTTGAACGCCACCACGGCGACCTCGCCACGGACCCCGCAGCTGGTGTACGTCAACCTCACCCACCCGCTGGCGGACAAGGGCACCGCGGTGGCGGCGATCGCCGAGCGGCTCGGTACCACCCCGGCCGACGTGGTCGCGGTCGGGGACGCCGGCAACGACCTGCCGATGCTCTCCCTGGCCGGCACGGCGGTCGCGATGGGCCAGGCACCGGCGGAGGTCATCGACGCCTGCCACCTCGTCGCCCCCGGCGTCGGTGACGACGGCGTCGTCGCGGTGCTGGCCGCGGCCCGCCGCTGGGCCGCCGGCCGGTCGGTGGCCGATCGGTCGGCCGCCGGTCGGTGAGCTGCGTCCCCGCACCACGTCGG
>SLDB01000356.1 GCA_007125475.1 Nitriliruptoraceae bacterium
CCGATCTCGGGGCTCGACCGGGCGGCCGGCCACGAGGGGGTGCACGTGCTGCACGCCGGTACCGCGCTCGCCGACGGTGCGCTGGTCACCGCCGGCGGCCGGGTGCTCAACGTCACCGCCCGCGGCCGCGACGTCGCCGAGGCCCGACAGCGGGCGTACGCCGCCGCCGACGAGATCACCTTCGAGGGCGTGCAGCGCCGCGAGGACATCGCCGCTGGGGTCTGAACCGGCGCGTTCACCTGGCCAGGCGCCGAAGCCAGCTGGCGATGGCTTCCACGACCCACACGATCAGCACGTACAGCAGCAGGACGAGCGCGACCTCGGTCCATCGGCGGAACGACAGCGACAGGCGGAGTTGATGTCCCAGACCCGCGCCCGTGATGAACCCGACCACCACGGTTGCGCGGATGACGATCTCCCACCGGTACAGCAGGTAGGTCACCAGCTGAGGGAGGACCTGCGGCAACGCGCCGTACATCAGCAGCTGCGGACTTCCCGCACCGGCGCTGCGCAGTGAACGCAGGGGGGCCGGATCGAGGTCGTCGAGGACGTCGGATCCCAGACGGCCCAGGACGCCCAGTTCATGCAGCGCCAACGCGATCGCCCCGGCGAGGATCCCGGGTCGCAGGACGAACACGATCAACATGGCCCAGATCAGCTCGGGCACGGAGCGGAGCACCGCGTGCGTCCCCCGGGTGAGCAGGAGGACGGCACGCCCCAGCACCTGGCGTCGGGTCCCGACGTCGCCGACCATCATCAGCCGGGATGCCGAGCCGATGCTCACAAGGGCACCGGCCCCGGCCAGCCCCATGGCCAGCACACTCATCACCAGGGTGTCGAACACCAGCCCGCTCATGTCGACCCAGCGTTCGAGCTGTGCGTACGCCGGCGGCGCGTCGGTGGCGGCACCGAGCAGGTTGCCGATGAACGCCGCCGTTCGGCCGAGGACCGTGGCCGGCGTCGGTAGCGGCCCGGTCGCCTGTGCCAGAACGAACCACCAGGCGGCGACCACACCGACGACGCACAGCACCGCCACCAGGACGTGACGCGCGTCGACCGCGCTGCGGCCGACCGAACGGCGCAGACGCGGGGCGGGAGCTTCACTCATGCCTGCAGCGTCCGGCGGGTGCGGGCGCTGACCACGTCGATGATGGCGATCAGCCCGACCAGGGCGGCGATCAGCGGCCAGACCCGATCGAATCGAAAGTCGTGCAGGGCCAGGTTGAGCCGGTAACCGATCCCACCGAGCCCGATGAAACTCAGCACGGCCGCAGCCCGGACGGCGCACTCGAATCGGTAGGCCAGGTACGCGACGATGTCACCCGACGCTACCGGGACCCGGCCGTACACCAGTTCCTGCCACCTGGACGCTCCCGACGACCGCAGGGCGAGGATCACCTCTTTGGGCGCGTTCTGGAGGTGTTCGCCGAGCACCCGCGCCAAGGTCGCCCCGTAGGGCACACCGATCGCCAGGATGCCGGCGACCGGTGTCAGGCCGAGGATCGCTAGGAAGAGCAGAGCCCAAACGAGCTCATGCATGGCTCGCAGGAACCCGAAGGTGCCCCGTGACAGCACCGACGAGACGGCACGGGCACGTCGGCCGCGCACCAGCACGCCGCTGACGATGACCGCTCCAGGGATCCCGATCACGATGGCCACGGTCATGCCGGCGACCGCGTACGACACCGTCACGAGCGTGGCGTCGAGCACGATCACGAGGAACTCGGGCGACAGGTCGGGCGCGAGCAGGGACCTCGCCAGACGTGCTGCAGCCTGCAGCCCTCCCTGATGGATCAGGTCGTCGGTCGTGTCCAGCCCGAGGAACGCAAGGACGAACGCGCCGATGAGCAGGACGGACAGCGCCGTTCGTGCCGTGGGCCGCGGACGGGTGACGACCAGGCGACGTCGCTGCGACGTGCTACTCATCGGCTGTCGGACGGGTGTTCGTCGACGAGCCGGTACACGTCGGTGAGCTGCTCGGTGGTCACGGCCGACGATCCGCCATCGAACGCGACGCGCCCCTCGCGCAGACCGACGACCCGGTCGAAGTGGCGTCGCGCGAGCTCCGGGGAGTGCAGGCTCGCCACGAGCGTGCGCCCGTCCTCCACGGCGAGGCGACGCAGCAGCTCCAGCAGGTCCTCTGATCGCGCGGGGTCGAGCGAGGACACCGGCTCGTCCACGAGGAGGATCCGCGGATTCTGCACCAGGAGACGGGCCAGGGCGGTGCGCTGTCGTTCGCCGCCGGAACAGCGTGACACCCGCTGATGGAACCGCTCCTCGATGCCGACACGTGCCGCCGCCTCCCGGGCACGCGGATCCTCGAGCGGGAGCAGCAGGGCCGCGGTGGACCGGATCGCTCCCCAGCGGCCGAGGGCACCGGCCTGGATGTTGTGCTTGACCCGCAGCTGCGGGACGAGGTCGAAGCTCTGCGGCATCAGTCCCACCGCGGCGGGGAGTTCACCGCGGCGTCGTAACACCGACGGATCCCCGCCCAGCAGCCGAACCGTCCCGGTCGTGGGCGCCACCATGCCGGCCAACACCCGCAGAAGCGTCGACTTGCCCGCGCCACTGGGACCCACCAGGGCGACCGACTCGCCACGCGCGACCTCGAGGTCGACCCCGTCGAGCGCGCGCACCCCGGAGAAGCTGACCCCGAGGCCCCGCAGCTCGTACGCCTTCGTGGACGTCGTCACTCGCCGATCAACCCCAGTTCGCGGGCGATCTCCTCGAGGGGTTCCAGCTCCTCGGCCGACGCCTCGATGAAGCGGTCGTCCTCGAACATCAGGACGTAGTCGCGCGCCTGCTCGTCATCTCCGGCGGCGAGGAGCGCCTCCTGCAGTCGCTGCGTCACCCCGTCGCCGAATCGGTCATCGAGGTCGGGGTGACTCAACCAGTGGTAGTTGGCATAGGGCGGTGTCGTCCACAACTCGCGGACGCGGTCGAAGTCGACCTCGTCTTCACGCACGGCGCGTTCCCAGACCTCCGTGCTGAGGACGCCGGCGTCGAAGCTCCCCGCCTCGACCAACTGCAGCACGATGTCGTGGGCCCCCGAGTAGGTGATCTGCGAGAAGTCGTCCTCGGGGTCGATCCCGGCCTCCTGCAGGAAGAACCGTGGCATCACGTGGCTCGACGTGGAACTCTCGCTGCCGAACGTGAAGGTGTGGCCGACGAGGTCTTCGATGGTCTCGGCCTCCACGTCGCCGCCCACGATGAACGTCGAGACGAAGTTCGCGTCCAGTGGGCGCTGGGCCAGGACGTTCGCGCCGGGCGTCTCGGCAGCTGCCTGGACACCGGTGAGCGCGCCGAACCAGCCGAGGTGGATGTCGCCGTTCGCGAACGCCGTGACGATCGCCGCGTAGTCGACCGACGGCTGGTACATGACCTCGACGTCGAGCTCGTCGGCGAGGTACTCGGCAAGCCCGTCGAACCGCTCCTCCAACAGCTCCAGGTCCTGGTCGGGGATGCCGCCGATCACCAGCGGGCCGGAGGCGTCGGCTCCGCGGTCCCCGGTGCAACCGATCGTGATCAGCGCGAGCGCCGCCAGTCCCGCGATCACGCGCAGGTGGAAATCCATCAACGGAACCCATCTCCTCTCCGCGGAACGAAGGCACCCGACCAGCAAGGTCGGCGAAATATCCGGAGATGGGCTGATAGCGTCAAATGACCATGCACAATGTGCATGTGGATCGGCGGGGAGGGCGCTAGTGGTGGACCTGGCGAACCTGGAGATCCTCATCACCGTCGCCAGAGCCGGCAGCCTCACCGCCGCCGGCCAGCACTTGGGTTGCTCCCAATCGACGGTGTCGCGCCGCATCGCGCGTCTCGAGGCCGAGTACGGCACGTCGCTTCTGGAGCGAAACGGCGCTCAAGCATCGTTGACGCCAGCCGGTCGCGCGGTGGTCGAGGCGGGCACCACGATGCTCGAACAGCAGGCG
>SLDB01000186.1 GCA_007125475.1 Nitriliruptoraceae bacterium
CGGCCGCCTGGTGCGACGTGATGCACCTCGAGCAGCCGTTCCGCAAGCTGGGCCGCCTCTCACCGCACAACGCCGCCCTCGGCTGCCGCCGGCACCACCGCAGCTTCGACCGTGGCCGGCTGGACCTCCGATGGCGCGACGGGCGCCCCCGTCTGCATCCACCTGGATCACCATCCGCCGATGGTCGCCGCAGCGACGACGTGCTCGGGTCGAGACCCGACCGAAGCGCCGCAGTCGATACCGCACGAGAACCTCGGGGGCGATACCTCCTCGACAGCCAACGAACACCCCTGCCGTCACCGACCGGCCGCCGGGTCGACCGAAGTCGTGCCGGTCCACGGCGTGAACGGCCGTCGTCCACCTGCCATGTTCTCCCGTCGCAGAGCACGTGGGGACCGCTGCATCCCGACGTCCACACCGGCTGCCCTGGCCTCGCCGGTCGCTGACGCCCGGCCGGTGCTGTGCGCCGTCGCCGCGCGTCGTCACGTTACGCCGTTGCTGCACGACGGTGTCGTATGACGACGCCGCACGCCGTCGCCGCGGGCCGTCACCGCACGCCGTCGCCGCGCGCCGTGACTGCACGCCGTCGCCGCGCGCCGTCACTGCACGCCGTCGCCGACACCCAACTGGTGCCCTACTCCGTCGCCGGAGCGGTCCCCCGCAACAGCGGAACGCTCAGCGCGGCGACGGCCGCCGCTGTGGCGATCGCGAATCCGGACGCAACCTGCATCGCCGCCGTCCCTGGAAGCGCGAGAACGAGCACGGCGGCGAGCACCAGTGCGGAGAACCAGATCCACGGCAGAACGGCCTCCCGCCCCATCGCGATGTACACCTGGTCGAGGAGCAGCCCGCCGAATGCCAGGACGGTCGCGACCACGATCACCGCCACGAACGCGCGGTCCGGCCGGAACCCCTCGCCGAACATCCACACCAGCAGCTGCGGTCCGATCGCCGCGGCCGCCGCCGCCCCGGTCAGCGACGCAACGACGATCACCGCCAGCATGAGGACCGCCGCGCGCCGGAGCCCGGCGACGTCACCGGCCCGGGACATCCGCGTCAGCGGTGGCAGCAGGCGTGACAGCCCGCCGTTCAGCGCGAACGTCAACGGCACCCGTGCCGTCGTCGCGGTCGTGAAGAACACCGAGATCGTCGCCGCGTCGGCGCCCAACGGCACCAACACGATCGGTCCGCCCGCCAGGAGGAACTGCACCGAGGCGTTCGCCCCCGAGGTGGCCAGCAGGAACCGTCGGGCCTTGCCCGCCTGTCCCGGACCGGGGGCAGCAAGCCCATCCGACCCGACAGAAGCAGAGGCCTGGCTGCCGCCAACGCCGGCGCCTCCGCTGGCTCCTTCGCCGGCACCGGCTCGGGTATCCGCGCCCGCGCCCGCATCCGCGCCCGCATCCGCGCCCGCATCCGCGCCCCCGTCTGCATCCGCGCCCGCGCCCACACTTGCGCCCGCACCCGGGCCGGCCTCCGTTGGCCCTTGAGCGCCGCTCCTGGTGTCCATATGGGCAGCGGTGCCGGAGGCGTCGGACATACCAGCTGACGAACCGCTGCTCGACCTGCCCGCCCGTCGACGCTTCCACGGACGTGCCACCCACGCCGCCGGGTGCCAGCGAACCCAGGCCCAAGCCGCCACTAGCAGCGGGCCGGCCGGGAACGTCCAGGCAACCGCGACGGGGTCGACGATGACGAGGAGAACCAGCGAGGCCAGGAGGAGCCGGATCACCGACTCGGCCATCGTCCCGGCGCCGTAGAGCACGAACCGGCCCAGGCCGGCGGCACGTCCACGCACCACCCCGTACACGCCGTAGCCGAACATCAGCAGCCCGAGCACGGCTGCCAGTGCCCCCAACCCGTCGAACAGCGGCTCCCGGACCAGCCACGCCGCCGCGGCGATCACCGCCGACGTCCCGGCCAGCCACCGACCCATCAGCCGCGTGAAACGGAACACCGTCGCCGAAGCCCCGCCGGAGAGGATCACCGCGCGGGTGACGTAGGCCTCCACCGCCGTCACGACCACGGCGATCCACAGGTACTGCAGGGTCCACAGCACGCTGATCGGGGCGTAGGCGACCGGCCCGAGGGCGCGTGTCGCCACGATCTGGAACCCGAACGCCGCCACCCCGTTCAGCGCCGCACCGATCGCGACCGCCGTGGTGGCCCGCGAGCCGGCGCGGTCGGGCGGGGCGTGACCGCTCACGCGCTACCAGCCGCGGACACGGACCCGCAGCAGACGCAGCACCCCCGTGACCCCGTCACGAGGCGTGATCTTCTTCCCCTCTTCGCGGCTGCGCGCGGTGTAGACGATCGGCTCCTCGAACAGCCGCGCACCATTGCGCAGCAGCCCCCCGGTGAGCTCCGCCTCGATCTCGAACCCGTTCGCGGTGAGGTGGAGCTGCTCGTAGCGCTGACGGGTGAAGAACTTGTAACAGGTGTAGGCGTCGGTGACGTACCGGTCGAACAACGCGGAGGCGACCAGGCTCATCAGCCGGTTCCCGACGACGTACCAGAACGAATACGAGGCCTGCGAGCCGAACTGGCGGGTGCCGAACACCACCTCGGTGCGTCCGTCGAGGATCGGCTCGACCAGCGACGGGATCTGTGCCGGTTCGTACTCCAGGTCGGCGTCCTGCACCCCGAGGATGTCGCCGGTCGCCAGGGAGAACCCCTTCCTCAGCGCCGAGCCTTTCCCGCGGTTCTGCCGGGCACGGACGATCACGATGCGCTCAGCAGATGGCACCCACTCGCGCTGGATCTCCTCGACGGCGTCGTCGTCGGAGCCGTCGTCGACGACGATGAGCTCCCAGGCCAGCGGCATCTCGACCTTGCCGAGGGCACGCAGCACCGTCTCCAACGTCTCGCCCTCGTTGTAGACGGGCATCACCAGGCTGAGTTTCACGGTGACCTCGGCGGCGGAAGCATCGGGCAGCATCGGGTTGGGTCGGTTGCCGGTGGCAGGGCCGGGGTGGGCGGGCGCGGGTGCTGGCGCGGGTGCAGGTGGTTGCGCGGGTGCAGGTGGTGTGCGTGTCCACGTGGCGCGTGGTGGGCTGGCGGTGCGCGTGTCGCAGCGACACGCGTCGCGCGATCTACGGGGTACTGCGGGGGACTCGGGCGCGGATCGCTGGCGTGGCACCCTACCGCTGGCGGTCGTGTGGAACCGTCGTTACCGAGCCGGAGCGCCCATGTCCCGCGTCGACGCCGACCGACCGCCGGCAGGGCAGGTGGGGGCGGCGTCACCAGCAGCCCAGGTTGCCGCGGCGGTGGCGGTGCTTGCGGTGGTTGCGGTGACGGCGTTCACGGCGTGGTTGCGGCTCGGTGCGCTCGGACCGTCGAGCCTGTGGTTGGACGACGCCTGGGTGGCGCTGGTCCACCGCACCGACTCGCTGGAGGAGTTGCGCTGGATCGGGTTCTCCGCCCCCGGGTTCGTCGCCGGGTTGAAGGTGTGGCTGAACACCGTCGGGTTCAGCGAGACCGCCGCGCAGCTGCCGGCGTTCGCGGCCGGGGTGGCCGCACCGGCCGGGTTGTACGTGGTGGCACGACGCAGCGGGGTGGTGGCACCGGCGGCGCTGCTCGGCGCCACGGTGCTGGCGACCTCGCCGGTCGCGGTCACGTACGCCACCCGCGTCAAGCCGTATACGACCGAAGCGGTCCTCGCGGTCGTGATCATCGCCGTCGCCCTGTGGGCGGTGCGGCGACCTCACTCGGTCTCGCGGTGGTCGGTTGTCGCCGTAGTCGGGGCGCTGGCGACGATGGTGTCGGCGTTCGCCGCCCCGTACGTCGCTGCGGGATTCGCCGCCGGAGCCGTGGCCGCGTGGCGGCGCAACGCTCGGCCAGGCCAGCCGGGGGTGGTGTCGGCACGCAGGGACGCATCCGCGGCGATGACCGCAGAAGGTGCGTCCGCGGCTCCCTCGTCGTCGCGGTCGCC
>SLDB01000151.1 GCA_007125475.1 Nitriliruptoraceae bacterium
GAGGCGTCGCGGTAGGCGGCGGCGTCGCCGTGCAGGTGGTGGACGAGCCCGAGGACCTCGTCGGGCCCGGCGTACGTCGCGGCCTCGCCGAACAGCTCGGCGAAGTGCGCCGGCAGGATCGTCGGCGCCCCGCTGGCCAGCGCCTCGAGGATCGTGCGGCCGAACGCCTCCACCAGCCGCGGGTGGTGGAAGTAGACGTACACGTCGATCCCGGCGAGGAACCGTTCGGGCGGCATCGACCCGAACGGGCGGAGCACCCAGTTGGCCGGCGGGGCGCCGTCGAAGAGCTCGCGGACCCGCGGGGCGCCGCCGAGGACGTGCACCTCGACGTCGTCGCCGTCCGGGTAGACGCGCAGGACCTCCTCACGGGTGGCCGGCCACTTCAGCGGGTCGTTGCGGCTGTGGCGGCCGATCACCGGGATGCGGTGCCGGCCGGGGGTGCGGTGCCGGGCCCACGCGTCGACGTCGATGACGTTCACCCAGTCGTCGTCGAGCTGCGCACGCCCCGGGTCGGTGCGGGCGAGATCGGCGCGGACCAGCGGGCCGATCGGGGTCCAGGCCACCTCGCCGCCGAGCCACGCCTGAAGGTGCTCGGCGACCACGGCCGGCTCGTAGCGCAGCGCCTGGTCGTCGTCGGGTGACGGGCCGGCGGGCATCCCCGGGGCTTGGTTCACCACCAGCAGGCGGTGCTCGGAGCGGATCGTCGGGAGCGCGGCCGGGTCCGCAGCGGCGGCGACCCGCGGGTGGCGCAGCACCACCAGGTCGGCCTCGACCGGTTCGTCACCGACGATCACCTCGGCCTCGCCGCGCTCGACACACCGGCGCAGCCGCGGTGCGAACGCGGTGTCGAGGGTCACCAGGGGGGAGGCGACGTGCAGCAGCCCGGTGCGGAACCCGGCCGCGGCCTGGGCACGGATCTCCTCGGCGACCGAGGCGGAGGTGCCACCGGGTAGCCGGGCGTCGGTGACCATCACGATGTCGTAGCGGCGGGTCACGTGGGCGGTCCTCGCACGTCGGTGGTGGGGCGGCGTGATGCTACGCGCTCAGGGTCAAAGGACCGGGTGCCCGTCCGGATAGGTTCCGCCGCCGCGCACACGGCCGACCACGAACCGTCACCACGCGACCACGCGGTCACGCGACCCGGCACAGACGCGGGCGCACCGCCATACCGGCGCACGCAGGTGACGCAGCGACGACAGGGAGCCTGGATGTCCACGGCCCGAACCCCCGCACACGGCACGCACCGCGGCGCGACCGGCCGGATCGCCGCCACCCTGACCGCGGTGCTCACCGCCGCGGTGCTGGTGCCGGCGTCACCGGCGGACGCCGACGTCTCCGAGGTGCGCACCCGCGACACCACCCGACTGCTGGACGGGATCACCCACACCCGGTTGGAGGTCCGCCTGAACGACGGCTCGCTCGCCCGCGGGAACCTGCTGCGGTTCCGTCCCGACGCCGCCGGCCTCGAGATGCGCCCGGTCTCGGCCGGCAACACCGTCGCCGGCCTCGAGCAGATGTCGACGCTGGCCCGGCGCGAGCTGCCGCGTGGCGCGCTGGCCGGGATCAACGGCGGGTACTGGCTGAACCGGCCCGCCGGTGCCCCCAACGGGCTGCACGTCGAGTCGGGCCGGCTGTGGGCCGGCAAGTCGGTGAACCGCAGCGGGAACGCGGTGAACAGCGAGGATCAGGAGATCGCCCGCGGCATCGTCGGGATCGACGCCGCCGGGGCGCTGATCATGGACCGGCTCGGCGTCACGCTCACCGTGGACGTCCCGGACATCCCCTCCCGCCCCCCGCTCGAGCTCGACGAGATCAACCGGCAGGTGCGCACCAGCACCGACGGGACCCGTTCGGTCGACGGTGAGCTCCTGTTGTTCGACGAGAACTACGGCACGTCGTTCTCCGTCCCCGGCGGGAGCACGCTGCTGGAGATCGACGACGTCTCCCTGGGGACCTCCGGACGGGTCGGAGCCACGGTGCACAACGTCCGTCAGCCGACGAACGACACCTCGTTCCGGGTCCCCGAGGGCCGTGCGGTGCTGCTGGCGTACGGCGACCGCGCCCCGGAGATCGCCGACGTCACGGTGGGGATGCAGGTCGGGGTCACCGTCGAGATCGCCCCCCACCACACCGCCGCCGAGGCCTGGGCCGACATCGCCGGCGCCGTCGCCGGTGGGCCGCTGCTGATCCGTGACGGGCAGCGCCAGTCGGTGCAGGCCTGGCGGAGCGAGGCGTTCAGCGAGAGCCACCTCACCGGTCGGCAGCCGAGGACCGCGATCGCCCACGACACCGACGGCCGGATCATGCTCCTCACCGTCGACGGCCGTCAGCAGGGCTGGTCGGTCGGGATGACCCTGCGGGAGCTCTCGGCGACGCTGCTGGACCTCGGTGCCCGTGACGCGGTGAACCTCGACGGCGGCGGCTCGACGGCGATGACCGTGGACGGCCGGTTCCGGAACCGTCCCAGCCAGACGACCCGCAGCATCGCCAACGCGCTGTTCGTCTACGCCGAACCACCGCCGCCGGCCCGCGGCCTGGACCTGGCCTGCCCGTCGGGTACCCCGCGGGCCGGGTTCACCGACACGGTGGGCACCATCCACGAGTCGTCGATCGACTGCCTGGCGTGGTGGGGGGTGACCACCGGGGTGACCGCGGACACCTACGCGCCCACGGCACGGGTCACCCGGGCACAGATGGCGACGTTCCTGGCGCAGTGGATCGACGACGTCGCCGACCGCGGGGCGGGTCAGGCGCTGCCCAGTGACGTGCCACACCGTTTCACCGACGTCAGCGCGGAGAACCCGCACGGCGACAACATCCACCGCCTCGCCGAGGCCGGGATCCTCACCGGCCGTGACCCGTCGACGTTCAGCCCGTCGGCACCGGTGTCGCGGGCGCAGACCGCGACGCTGATCCGCGGCGCGGTGGAGTTCGCGTCCGGCACCGACGTCGCCGACGCCCGCGACACCTTCGTCGACGACGCCGGCAACGTCCACGAACCGGCGATCGACGCCCTGGCCCACCTCGGGGTGATCACCGGGGTCGGCGGGTTCTCCTACGCCCCCGGCGACGACGTCACCCGTGGCTCGATGGCGGCGCTGGTGATGCGCGCCTCCGACCACCTCGTCGAGGAAGGGGTCGTCACCCCGCCGTCGTGACCACCCGCCGCGACCCGCACCTCGTCCCGCGCACCGCCCCGCGCACCGCCCCGCACACCGCCCCGAACGTCGCGGGGTGGCCGCTGGCCGGACGCGGGGCCGCTCAGGCGTCCAGCAGGCTGGTGTCGAGCCCCTCGACGGCGACGCCGTCGAACGCGACGTCGGGGTGGTAGGTGTGATCGCCGTGACGGACCCGGACGTAGCCGTAGCGGTGGGTTGAGTACGCCGAGCCGCCGGCGAGGTGGAGGGCGCGCACCAGCTCGGTGTCCACCGCCGAGGGCACGTGCCGCCACCGCACGCTGCGCAGCACGTCGGCGGGGGCCATCAGCGTCCCCCCGGGCAGGTGGTTCTCCCAGCACTCCTCGCCGCCCGGCGGCGGGTGCAGCGTGCGGTCGCTGGCCTCGAGGTAGACGCCGTGCACCCGGCGGCCGACGAGCTCGGCGCCGCTGTAGCGCAGCGCGAGCTGCAGGTCGCCGAGGTGGTTGGGGCCGTAGCGGTCGTCGTCGTCGACCTTCGCTACCGCCGCGCCGGTGGCCAGGTCCAGCCCGACGTTGAGCACCGCCCCCAGGGGGCGGTCGGCCGGGACGCGTTCGACACGGACCGCGCGGCCGGAGGCGCCGGAGCCACCGGGTGCCCCGGCGGCGGCGACGAGCCGGTCGAGGTCGGGGACGGCGGCGTCGCCGTGGACCAGCAGCAGCACCTCGACGTCGCCGTGGTGCTGGCCGGCCAGATCCGCCAGCACCGCGCCGACCCGGTCGGGGCGTCGACAC
>SLDB01000300.1 GCA_007125475.1 Nitriliruptoraceae bacterium
GGATCGGCACCGCCGCCGACGCTTCCGCCGAGATCGACCTCATCACCCGCTCGCAGTGGGGCGCCGACGAGTCGTTGGGGTCCTCGACGTCGTCCACCAGCAACGTGCACATGGGGATCGTCCACCACACCGCGCACACGACGTCGTCGTCGGCGAACACCTACTCGGAAGCCGAGGCCCCCGGCGTGATGCGGGCGATGCACCGCTACCACACCACCCGACAGGGCTGGTCGGACATCGGCTACAACGTCGTCGTCGACCGCTTCGGCAACGTCTACGAGGGCCGCAAGGGTGGGTTCGAGAACGGGGTGATCGGCGCGCACGCCCGCGGGTTCAACACCGGCTCGTTCGGCGTGTCGGTGATGGGCGACTTCACCCACACCCAGGCCTCGTCAGCCGCGATCGCCGCGCTCACCGAGGTGATCGCGGTGAAGTCCGCGATCCACGGCATCGACCCGGGTGGCTGGACCGACGAGATGGGCGGCTCGTGGCGCCCGACGATCGTCGGCCACCGCGACGTCGGTCAGACCTCCTGCCCGGGCCGGATCCACGATCTCCTCCCGCAGATCCGGGACAACGCCCGCGAGATGTCGGTGCGGTTCCCCGACGTGCCCGCCAGCTCGCCGCACCGTGCGCCGATCCTGCGGCTGGCCGACGACGGGGTGACCACCGGGTGCCGGCTGAACGAGTTCTGCCCGTCCCAGGGCCTCAACCGCGCCCAGGCCTCGTCGTTCGTGGTCCGAGCACTCCAGCTCACCCCGATCGTCGGTTCGCAGTTCGAAGATGTCGGTGACGACGGGGCGCACGCCACCTCGATCAACGTCCTCGTCGACCGTGGATGGCTGATCGGTCGTGCCGACGGGACGTTCGGTCCGTGGGAGGAGATGACCCGCGCCCAGCTGCTCACCCTCCTGGCACGGGCCGCCGGGCTCGAACTGCGAACACCCGCCACCGACCCGTACCCGGACGTGCCCCGGGATTCGGTGCACGCCCCGGGGATCGCGGCGCTGAAGGACGCCGGAGTCGTCGGCAACTGCGGCAGTGGGAACTTCTGCCCCGGAGACGTCGCCCGTCGTGACTCGACCGCGTCGTTCGTCGACATGGTGCGCGACCTTCGCAAGCAGGAGCAGCACGACGAGGTAGACGGCGAGGAAGACGGCGAAGTAGACGGCGAGGAAGAGAAGGCCGACGAGGACCTCTCGTGGAGCCTGCTGGACTGACCGCCCCGGACCGGACCCGGCCCCGGTCGTGGTCCCGGTCCCGGTCGTTGTCGCCCGGCCCGGGTCGTGGTCCCGGCCCCGGCCCGGACCGGCCGGCGAGGCCGTGACCGAGGCTCGACCCGCACCGCGCGGCGATGCGACGGGTCGTCGGAGGCGTCGAACGTGCCGAGTACGGTGCCGTCGGCCGTCAGGGCCGCGGTGGACACCGAGACAGTGAGGACACCGGTGAGTGTGACCGGCCCGAGAAGTACCCCCGTGATGCGGGCCACGACGCTGCGCGTCGCCGCGGTCGTCTCGGCCGTGGCGTTGTTGTCCGGGGTCGTGCCGGTGAGCGCGGCGGTGGGTGACGAGGGCGGAGAACTCCCTGCCGACGCCGACCCCCGCGACGGCGGCGCCGACGGCGACGGCGGTCACGGCGGGGTGTCCGACGGTGGCGCCGGTGACGTGCCGGACGGCGATCGGTACGCGAGGCTGAACCCGGAACCCTGGGAGCCGTCCGGTGACGCCGATGGGGGCGACGCCCCGGCCTCCGCGGGCGACGAGACCTTCACCACGGCCGGGGTCCTGGCCGGCGCCGGCGAGGACGCCGTGCCGATCCGCAACAGCGTGCTGGCCGCCGCCGACCACCTCCCACGCGTGCAGATCCACGGCGGGGGCTGGGGCCACGGCGTGGGCATGAGCCAGTACGGCGCGTACGCGATGGCCCGAAACGACCACTCCGCCGCCGACATCCTCACCCACTACTACCCGGGGACCACGGTCGCCGACGACGATCGCTCCTCGACGCGGCG
This sequence comes from Nitriliruptoraceae bacterium, assembly GCA_007125475.1. Lineage (GTDB taxonomy): Bacteria > Actinomycetota > Nitriliruptoria > Nitriliruptorales > Nitriliruptoraceae > SLDB01. The sequence goes on from SLDB01000300.1 coordinate 2,012, forward strand.
GATCCGGGTGGGGATCCGCACCAACCAGACCGCCTCGGCGATCGAGGCCGTCGGCGATCCGATCCAGTGGCATGCGTGCTCGCCCCGCAGCGGCGAGGAGACGCAACGGGTGCCGGCGGAGCGCTGCGAGGAGTGGTTCGCCCAGGACCCGGGCACCGAGGCCCGGGTGGTGCCCCACGAGGACGGGGTGCGCATCGAGCGCCGCACGTCCAACGGGTGGGAGACGTGGAAGACGACCGTTCGGGCGGTGGCCCGGGCCGAGCACGGCAGCGGGGAGATCCGCGCCCAGAGCCAGCACGACACGCTGCGCAGCTACCGGTTCGGGTGGCGCGACTTCCACAACATCAACGGCCGGCTCAGCGTCGTGCAGGACGTCTCCTCCGTCGAGCGCTACCTGCGCGGGCTCGCCGAGTCCCCCAACTCCTGGGGCGAGGACGGCCCGGCGGCGCTGCGGGCGCAGGCGATCACCGGCCGCACGTTCGCGTTGCGCCGCCTGCTGGCCCCCCGGGGAGGGCAGTGCTCCTGCGACCTGCTCTCGACCCCGGCCGACCAGGTCTTCACCGGGGAGGACAAGGTCCGCGACGCCTTCGGCCGGCACTGGGCCGACGCCGTGGCGAACTCCGCAGACCGCGTGCTGACCTACGACGGTTCGTTGGCCGAGACCTACTACTCGTCGTCGCACGGCCAGGGGCGGACCGAGAACGTCGAGGACTCCTGGGCGTTCGGGACCAACTCGATCCCCTACCTGCGCAGCGTCGACGACCCGTGGTCGGCGCACCCGGACGCCGGCAACCCCCGCGCGTCGTGGACGGCGACGGTCGCCAACGACCGCCTCGCCGCGTTCGTCTCGGAGGGCGAACCGTTCACCCTCGCCCGGGTCGAGCGCCTGCGTGTGGCCGACCGCACCGACGGCGGGACCCCGTCGCTGTTGGAGGTCGCCGGGGTTGACGAGGACGGCGAGCGGCGCAGCTTCTCCTTCGACGGCTCACCGCACGTCAACAAGGCGGTCGCCGGCGCGGCGCTGCGGTCCCGGTTCACCGGGGTGGACGGCGGCACCGGCGACCGGTTGAACTCCTCGCAGATCGAGGCGTTGGCGTTCGGCCCGTTCACCGACGACGACGGTCACGTCCACGAGTTCGCGATCTCGTGGGCGGCGCACGCCGGGGTGGTCCGCGGCATCGGCGACGAGGCGTTCGCCCCCGGACGGGCGGTGACCCGGGAGCAGATGGCCTCCTACCTGGTGAACACCTTCGACATCCCGTTGAGCGAGGCCGACGGCACGTTCGACGACGTCACCGCCACGAACCCGCATGCCGCGAACATCGAGGCGGTCGTCGCCGCCGACGTGGCACGCGGCTACGACGACGGCACGTTCCGCCCCTCGGAGCCGGTGACGCGGGCGCAGATGGCGACGTTCCTGGCACAGGCCTTGGCGCTGAGCACCGAACGCCGCGGTACGTTCACCGACGTCGACGGGGGGACGCACGCCGAGAACATCGAGGCGATCGCCGACGCGGGGATCACCACGGGGTGCGACGCGGAGCGGTTCTGCCCGTCCGACCCGGTGCAGCGCGGCCAGCTCGCCTCGTTCCTGCACCGGCTGGTCCAGCAGTGACGTCTGGTCCGGCAGTGACGGCGGGCGAACGCAGGACGGTGGAACGCTGACGACGTCGAAGACCGGGACGAGACAACAGGCCCGCGGGGCGGTGGCCCGCCGGTTCACGGCGCTCGTCGCCGCCGGGGCCACCGCGCTTGCACTCGCGCCGGTGGGGGCGGCGGCCAGCCCCGCTGATGGGTTATCCGGTGTCGCATCGGCACCGGGTGCGATGTCGTCCGCCGGGGACGCAGCAGCCGGCTCGGATGCGGTACGGGGCGCCGGGTCGTTCTCGCTCGCCGCCGCCGAC
>SLDB01000171.1 GCA_007125475.1 Nitriliruptoraceae bacterium
CACTGGCCAACGCCGGTGCCCACCCCGTCGGGCTGGACCTCGCCGTGGAGATGCTCGCCCACGACCGCGCCCACCGGCCACCGGGCGTGGCCGGGGACGCCCGGGCGCTGCCGTTCCGCGCCGACGCCTTCGATGCGGTGGTCGCGGCGTTCAGCCTCAACCACGTCCCGGACCCCGAACGCGCCCTGTCCGAGGCCCGGCGGGTCACCCACACCGGTGGCCTCCTGCTGGCCAGCACCTTCCCGACCGGCGCCGACCACCCCGCCAAGGCGGTCGTGGAGGCGGTCCTGGCGGAGTACGGCTACCGGCGCCCAGACTGGTACGAGGTGTTCAAGACCCGCATCGCCGACCTCACCGGCGACCCCGAAGCGCTGGCGCGGGCCGCGACCACGGCCGGGTTCACCGACGTGCGGGTGGACGACCTCGAGGTCGAGGCCGGCCTCGACCGACCCGAAACCGCGGTCGGGTGGCGGCTGAACATGCCCCACACCATCGGCTTCGTGACCGGGCTGGGGACCGAGGCCTCCACGGCGCTGCGTGCCCGCGCGACCGCGGCGCTGGGGCACGGCCTGCCCTCATCCGTGCACATGCTGGTGCTGCGCGCCCACGTCGAGTGACCGGCCAGCATGTACTGACCCTCGACGCGCGACGCGCGGTTCAGGTGCGTTCCCCGGTGACCAGCAGGTACTCGGCGTCGAACACCACACGGCCGTCGCCGCGCTCCTGACGAGCGAACAGGTCGGTGAGCTCGGTGTGCAGCTGGTGCCAGCGTCCGTCGGCGGTGGCGAGCTCGCGAGCCTGGGTGACGGGGCCGAGGTTGTCGGTGTAACAGGCGACGGCGGCGTCGACCGAGGGGTGGTCGATCTCCCAGGTGGCGCGCTCGAAGTCCAGCTGCAGACCGGTGCCCTCGAACCGTTCACGGACCCGGTCCTCGTCCCCCCACGCCAACGGCGGGTCGACGAACTCCGGGTCTTCGGGGAGGTAACCGGCGACGATACGGAAGAACTCGCCGAACACCCCGTCGGGGGTCCAGGAGCACATCCCGAGGCGGCCACCGGCCGTGAGCACCCGGGCCAATTCGTCGGCGACGACGTCGTGGCGCGGGGCGAACATGCACCCGAACGTCGACAGCACCACGTCGGCGCACCCGTCGGGCAACGGCAGGTCCTCGGCGTCTCCCTCGACCCAGTCGACGTGTACGCCGGTGTCGTCGGCGCGGCGGCGGGCGATCTCGAGCATCTCGGGGGTGAGGTCGACCCCGGTGACCCGTGCCCCCGCGACGGCGGCCGGTATCGCGGCGTTCCCGGTCCCGCAGGCGACGTCGACGACCCGTTCGCCGGCGCGGACGTCGAGTCGGCGGACCAGCGCCTCACCGACCGCGTACAGGCCCTCGGTGCGCAGCATCGCGTCGTAATCACCCAGCGCCCACACCGTGCGGGCCGCGGCCTTCACGTCGGCCAGTTGCTGCATCGTCTCACCTCACCTGACGGGGACGAGGTGAGTCTCCCCCGGCAGGCGGCGGCCCGACTTCGCCCGAGCGGGCCAACTCCGACGGGCGAGGACCATGGCCCGATCGGGCCATCACCTGCGGCCGTCACCGGATCGACGTCGGCCTCCCCGTCACAGCAGTCCCAGACGGGCGGCCTCGGCGACCGCGGCCGACCGGGACGAGCAGTCCAGCCGCGTGTAGATGTTCGCCAGGTGACGGTGCACGGTGTGCTCACTGAGCACCAGACGCTGGGCGATTCCGCGCTCGGTGTGCCCCTCGGCTGCCAGCTGCAGGACCTCGACCTGCCGCGGCGTCAGCGGGCTCGGCGCCGACCCCCCGTCGTCACCGGCCACCTGGGCGATCACCTCGGCGGCCCGGACGGCATCGGGTCCGGCACCCAGCTCGGTCAGGGCCGAACGTGCCCGGCGCGCCTCGTCGGCGGCGAGATCGGAACGCGAGGTCGCCGCGAGCGCCTGCGCCAGCTCGAGGCGGGCGAGCGCGGCCTCCAGTGGTGTGCCGGCCCGATCGAAGGTGGCGACGGCGTCGGCGTGGAACCGCGCCGCGGCGTCGGTGTCACCGGCGGCGCCCGCCAACCATCCCTGGCACCGCTGGACGACTCCCTGCAGCGGGCGCGTGCCGACCGCCGTCGCCAGCTCGCGCAACTCCTCGACGCGTTCGGCCGCCGCGTGTCGGTCACCGAGCGCGAGCCGACCGCGCACGGCCACCTCCAGCGGATCGGCGCGCCGCGGGCTGTCGGCGGGGAGTTGGCGCAGCGCCCGTTCGGCGAGGTCGACCGCGCCGGTGGCGTCGCCGTCGTCGAGGTGCAACGCCGCCAACCCGGTCTGGGCGGAACACTCCTCACCGGCCTGTTCGTAGGCGCGCCGCGCATCGGCGCGGCGGCCTTGGCGGCGCCGAAGGTCACCGAGTCGGGCGTGCGCGTCGGCGTGCCACGGGCGCGGACCGCCGGAGAGCCGCTCGACCGCGGTGACCAGCTCCTGTTCGGCTTCGGGCCACCGCCCACAGCGGGTCAGGATCCCTCCCTGATGCGAGCGGCAGTTGCCGACCACGAACGGGGCGCCGATGCGTTCACTGAACGCGGTGATCTGCCGGCACCACTGCGCCCCGCGCTCGTCGTCGCGCAGCTCCTCGCACGCCGACAGCAGCAGGCAGCATGCCCACGCCGCCGGTGCCAGGTCCTCGTACTCTCCGGCCAGCGCGGCCGTCGCCGCCTCGTCGAGGCAGCCGAGCCCGGCGGCGATCTCGCCCTGTTGGACGCGCGCGACCCCCTCCAGGGAGACGGCGAGCATCTGCAGCCCGACCACTCCGTGGGTCCGGCCGATCCGCTGGGCTTCGCCGACCAACCGTCGCGCCGACCCCGGATCTGTGGACTCGAGCGCCACGTAGGCGTCGAACGCCGCCTGCCAGCCGTGTTCGGGGCATTCCTGCAGCCCGTCGAGGAGGCGCCGGGCCCGGGCGAACCACCCGTCGGCCAGCGCCGGGGCCCCCGCGTACCACAGATGGTCGTCACCGATCCACTGCGCCATCCGCGCCGCGGCGCGTGGATCACCGGCGGCGCGGTAGCCGTGGTAGGCGCGCTCACGCGCCGCCAGGCAGGCCGCCAGATCCTCCCGCCACCAGTGGGTCCAGCTCAACCCCTCGTGCGCAGCCGGGTCATCGACGTGCTCGAGCGCCGAGGTGAAGCAGGCGTGCGCCTCATCCCAGGCACCGCGGGCCAGCGCACGCTCGCCCGCGGCAAACACCTCCGACACCGTCGCCGACCCGACCATGCGCCAGAGGTTACTGCGGGCGGCATCTGCACGGCCGTCGGCGTCGGGATCGGCGACGACGAGGCGACCCAGCCACCGGATCCGCCCGCGAGCGCCGGATCGGGCGGGGTAGCCTCACGAGTTCCGCGGTGCTCGAGGGACGATGCTCGAGGTCAGGTTGCTGGGGGGCCAGCGGATCACGGTCGACGACGACCCCGTCGACCTCAAAGGCTCCACGCGCACGGTGGCCCTCCTCGGCCACCTCGTCCTCCACGCCGATTCCCCGCAGCGTCGGGCGCACGTCGCCGGGGTGTTCTGGCCGGACTCGAGCGAGTCGCAGGCGCGCACCAACCTGCGTCGCGAGCTGCATGGTCTGCGGACTCGACTCCCGGACGCCGACCGGTGCGTCGGGGTGGACGACACCGCGCTGTGGTGGCGGCCGGACGCACCGTGCGTCGTCGACGTCCTCGAGTTCCAACGAGCGGCGGACGAGGCCGACGCGGCGTGGCGGGCGGGCGACGAGGCGGGCTTCATCGTCGCGGGCGAGCGGGCGGTCGAGGCCTACGGCGGCGATCTCCTCCCCGGGTTCTACGACGACTGGGTGCTGGCGGCGCGCGACCGGCTGCGTCGTGGGTGCGTCGAGGTGCTGGACCGCC
>SLDB01000129.1 GCA_007125475.1 Nitriliruptoraceae bacterium
AGGGCTGGCGGGTCGAGGTCCTCGCCGACCCGCTGTGGCAGGCCTACCTCGCCGCCCGGTTCTCCGCCGGGCGCGCCGCCGCCGGGCGCGCCGCCGGGCGGGTCATCGGCTCTCCCGGCCTGCCATCAGCCGCCGTGCCAGGTTCGACGGGAGGCTGAACTCGACGTCCTCGTCGACGACCATGACGGTGTCGACCTCCCCGACCCCGCGTTCGCGGAACCAGGCCACCACCTCGTTGACGACGACCTCCGGAGCCGAGGCCCCCGAGGTGAGCCCGACCACCCCGACCCCGTCGAGCCACGCCTCGTCGATCTGGGAGGCGTCGTCGACGAGGTGGGCGGGGACCGAGCGGTCGCGGGAGACCTCGACGAGGCGTTTGGAGTTCGACGACGTCTGTGACCCGACCACCAGGATGAGGTCGCACCGCTCGGCGAGCTGCTTCACCGCGTCCTGGCGGTTCTGCGTCGCGTAGCAGATGTCGTCGCTCTTGGGCTGCTGCAGCCCCGGGAAGCGCTGGTTGAGGCGCTCGACCACCCCGGAGGTCTCGTCCATCGACAGCGTGGTCTGGGTGATGTAGGTGACGTCGGCGGCGTCATCGAGGTCGAGGTCGTCCACGTCCTCGGGGGTCTCGACCAGCCGGATGCGGTCCGGGGACTGGCCCATCGTCCCGACCACCTCCTGGTGACCGGCGTGGCCGATCATCACGATCTCCTTGCCGTCGCGGGCGTACCGGCGCGCCTCGTGGTGCACCTTGGTGACCAACGGGCAGGTCGCGTCGACGAGGGTGTGACCCAGGGCCCGGGAGTTGTCGAACGCCTCCGGTGGCGAGCCGTGGGCGGAGAACACGATCACCGCCCCCTCGGGGACGGTCTGCTCGTCCTCGACGAACACCGCCCCTTTTCGGCGCAGGGCCTCGACGACGTGGGTGTTGTGCACGATCTCGTGCCGGACGTACACGGGGGCACCGTACGCCTCGAGCGCCTTCTCGACGATGAGGACGGCGCGGTCCACACCGGCGCAGAAGCCGCGCGGCGCGGCGAGGAGGAGTGTGTGGGGAGACATGCCGTGAGCGTATCGACGTACCCGCCCGCGACGGCGCGCTACGGCATACTGTGGGACCTGGCCCGGTCGTCACCGACCGGGCCGTGATGCGCCGGACGTCGCGGACCCGACCCAGGGCACCAGCGCGAGCCGACCGCGCCCGGCGCCGAGGTGGAGCGTGCACATCATCATCGGCGGCTGCGGCCAGCTCGGCGCGGCGATCGCCGAGGAGCTCTCCCGCGATGCCGACACCGACGTCGTCGTCCTCGACACCGACGAGCGGGCGTTCGACCGGCTGGGGACGGCGTTCAACGGCGAGGCGATGGTCGGAGACGCCACCGACCGCGACGTTCTGGAGCAGGCCGGGGTGCGTCGGGCGGACGGGCTGATCGCGGTCACCCGCTCCGACAACGCCAACCTGATGACGGTGGAGATCGCCAGCCACCTCTACGAGGTCCCCCGCACCATCGCCCGACTGTTCAACCCCTCCCGTGAGGAGGTCTACCGCAAGCTCGGGGTCCGCTACGTCTCGTCGACCGGGACGTTGGCGAAGCTGTTCCTCAACGAGTTCCGCGACGAGAGCTACCCGTTGCACGTCCACTTCGTCGACAGCGCGGTCGTGATGGTCGACGTCGAGGTCGACACCGGCGGTCACGCCACCACCGTCGAGGACTTCGAGCAGGACGGGCTGCTGCGCATCGCCGCGGTGCGCCGCGGCTCGCGGGTGTTCATCCCCGACCGCACCGACCGGCTCGAGCGTGACGACGTCGTCACCGCCGCGATGAAGCCGCAGGCCGCGAAACGGCTCGCCCCCCTGGTGCGGCAGCCCTTCGACCGTGACCGTGTGCGAAAGGCCTGAGCGGTGTACGTCGTGATCGTCGGTGGGGGCCGGATCGGCCGCTACATCGCCCGGGACCTGGTCGACAAGGGGCACGAGGTCACCGTCCTCGAGCGGCTGGCCAGCCGCTGCGAGCAGCTGGTGATGGAGACCGACGTCCTGGTGATCGAGGGCGACGCCTGCGATCTGCGCTACCTGGAGCAGGCCCACACCGACCGCGCCGACGCGTTCGTCGCCACCACCCACGAGGACGACGACAACCTCGTCTCCTGCCAGCTGGCCAAGATCGAGTACGGCGTGCGCCGGGCGATCAGCCGGGTGAACACCCCCAAGAACGTCGAGATCTTCGACTTGCTCGGGATCGAGCCGGTGTCCTCGACCCGGTTGATCTCCGAGCTGCTGGAGAACGAGTTCTCCGTCGGCGAGCTGGTGCACCTGACCTCGCTGAAGGGCGGCCGGGTGCAGCTGGTCGAGCTGCGGATCCCCGAGGGCGCCGGCGCCCCACCGCCCCGGGCCGTGCAGGACCTGCGGCTGCCGCACGAGGCGGTGCTGGTGGCGATCTTCCGCGGGCAGGAGACCGTGATCCCCTACGGGGCGACCGAGATCCTCCCCGGCGACGAGGTCGTGGCGCTCACCACCCCGGAGCTCGAGGACCGTCTCACCGGCATCCTGCTGGCCACCCGCTGATGGACCGGCACCAGATCCGCAGCTGGGTCGCCGAACGGGTCCGCGGCGTCGGGCTCGTCGTCCTCCTCGGCCTGGCCGTCCTGACCGTCGGCTACCTGGTGATGTCCCTGGCGGCGGCGGTGGCCGGGTGAGCCTGCTGCTGCGACCCGGCGCCGACGACCTGAAGCTCATCGGCTTCTACCTCGGGAAGGTGATCCTGGGCCTGGGGCTGATCCTGCTGGTGCCGGCCGTGATCGCGATCGTCGCCGGGGAGTGGAACTCGGCGACCTCGTTCGTGATCGGTGCCAGTCTGTGCCTGATCACCGCCGCGGTGAGCGACGCCCGGCTGGCGACCCGCCGACCGCTGACGTGGGCGCACGGGATGGTCGTGGTCGCGTTGGCCTGGCTGATCGGGGCGGTGTACGCGGCGGTGCCGATGATCCTCTCCGGGCGGTTCTCGGACCCACTGGCCGCGGTGTTCGAGGCGATGTCGGGGCTGACCACCACCGGGATGTCGGTGATCCACGACCTCGATCACACCCCGGTCTCGGAGGACTTCTACCGCCACCTGCTGCAGTTCGCCGGCGGGCAGGGGATCGTGATCGTGGTGCTCTCGTTGTTCGCCGCCGGCGGGGCGCGGGCGGCGACGCTGTACGCCTCCGAGGGGCGTGACGAGCGGATCCTGCCCAACTTCATCCGCACCGCACGGTTCATCTTCGCCGTCGCCGGCAGCTTCCTGGTCGTGGGCACCACCGCGTTGTTCGTGGCCCTGATGGTGGCCGGGTTCGCCCCGGGCCGGGCGGCGTACCACGCGATCAACCTGTTCTTCGCCTCGTTCGACACCGGCGGGTTCTCGGTGATGCAGGCCTCGATCACCTACTACCACTCGGCGGGCGTCGAGGTGGTGGTGATGCTGCTGATGATCGCCGGCACGCTGTCGTTCGGGTTGCACTTCGCGTTGTGGCGCGACGACCCGCGCGAGGTGCTGCGCCACCTCGAGACCCGCACGCTGGTCGTGACGACCTCGATGTTCCTGCTCGCGGTCGCGTTCGGCCTGGTCGCCGCCGGGACCTACACCGACACCACCTCGCTGTTCCGCAAGGGGTTCTTCACGCTGGTCTCGGCGGTCTCGAGCACCGGCCACCAGGTCAACGCCGGGGAGACCTACCTCACCGACTGGGGGGTGCTCGCCCCCGCGGCGATCGTCGGGGCGATGGCGATCGGCGGGATGGCGTCGTCGACCGCCGGCGGGATCAAGGGGATCCGGGTCGGGGTGGCGTTCAAGACGCTGGTGCACGACATCCGCCGGATCCTGCTCCCCGAGTCCGCCCTGGTGGTGACCACCTACCACGCCGGCAA
>SLDB01000309.1 GCA_007125475.1 Nitriliruptoraceae bacterium
CGAGGACACGACTCTGGACTAGGAGCACTCAAGACCGCTGGGGGGCGCCCTGCGGCGCCCCCCAGTCGTGACATCCCCGGTTCAGGCAGGTGAGGTGAGCCCTCGTCGAGGTGCCCGTGTTGACTGATGTGCGGGCCCTGGCGACAGGTTCTAGGCACGATCAGTAGCCCGCGCCGGCGGTGTGCCGGCGCAACCTGCAACGGGCACCGTCAGCCGACGTCGGCTGCGTCGGCCGTCGCGGATCGCCTCCCCACTCCCCTGCGCCGGCCACGGATCAGCGTGCCGAGCACCCCGCGGGGGGCGAACACGAACACCACCGCGAAGCAGGCGCCGGCGACCAGCACGATCGCCGGTCCGGAGGCGACGTCGAGGTGGAAGGAGCCGTACAGCCCGGTCACCGACGCGGTGAGCCCGACGCCAGCAGACACCGCCATCATCGACGACAGCCGCGAGGTCACCATCGCCGCGGCCGCTCCGGGGATCACCAGCATCGCGACGACGAGGATCAACCCGACCGTCTGCAACGCGGCCACCACCGCCGCCGACAACAAGGCGGTGAACAGGTACTCCACCACCCGGGTGCGCATCCCCATCGCCCGCGCCAGGCGGGGATCGAAGCTCCACAGCTGGAAGGCGCGGAACCCGACCAGGACGGTGAGCAGCACCAGCCCGCCACTGACCGACGTCAGCCACAGGTCGGTGCGGCTCACCCCCAGCACGTTGCCGAACAGCACGTGGAACAGATCGATCCCCCGCGGTTGGACGATCGAGAGGATCGCGAGCCCGAGCGCGAACGTGACGGTGAACAGCACCCCCATCGAGGTATCGGCACGGAACGGGGCGTTCTGCGTGACGTAGGCGATCGCCACACCGGTGAGCACCGCGACGACGAGCGCCCCGACGAACACCCCGACGTCGCCGAGCGCGAGGTAGCCGACGACGACCCCGAGCAGCACGGCGTGGCTGATCGCGTCACCCAACAGCGCCTGACCACGCACCACCAGCAGGCAGGAGAGCACCGCGCAGGTCACGCCCACCACCGCGGCGGCCACCAGCCCGGCCTGCATGAACCCGTACTGCGCCACCGGGTCGATCAGCACCTGCCGCAGCAGGGTCATTCGGGCCCCTCCGGTGCGGCGAGGAACCCGGCACCCCGGCCGTAGGCGGCCTCCAGCACCGACGGGGTCAGCGCGTTCGCCGGCGTGTCGGTGGCGATAACCCGACCGTTGAGGACCAGGAGGCGCTCGTAGCGGCCGGCCACCCCGGCCAGGTCGTGGTTGACCACGACGACCGCGGCGCCGGCCCGCGCCGCCGACGCCAGCTCACGATCGATGATCGCGGTGCTGGCCGCGTCGAGGCCGACGTAGGGCTCGTCGAGGAGGAGGATCGACGCCTGCTGCGCGAGGGTGCGGGCCAGCAGCGTGCGCTGCTGTTGACCGCCGGAGAGCTCGGCGATGCGGGTACGGGCCAGCGGAGTCATCCCGACGCGCTCGACGGCGTCCTCAACGGCGAGGTGGTCCTCGCGACGCAGGCGCCCGATCGGACCTCGGTGCGGGTACCGCCCCATCGTGACGACGTCGCGGACCTGGGCGGGGTGCTCCCAGTCGACCTCGGCGCGTTGGGGGAGGTAGGCGATGCGTCCGCGGACCCGCCCGGCGGGGTGACCGTCGACGCGGATCTCGCCGTCACGCGGACGGAGGAGCCCGACCAGGCACGCCAGCAGCGTCGACTTCCCCGCACCGTTCGGTCCGATCACGCCGAGGCGTTCACCGGCGTCCACGTCGAGGTCGACGTCGCGGAGCACGACCCGGTCCCGGTAGCCGGCGCACAGACCACGGATTTGCAAGCGCGGCGCACCCGACCCGGTCTGCGGCGGGGGTTGCGGCCCGCTCACCGGGCCAGGCCGTCGACCAGTGCCTCGACGTTGGCCCGCATCATCCCGACGTAGTCGTCTGCTCCGGAGCCGGGCGGACCCAACGAGTCGCCGTACAGCGGGTCCCCGACCGCGGCACCCGCGTCCTCGGCGATGCGGTGCATCACCGCCGGGTTCACCGTCGTCTCCACGAAGACGGTGGGGACGCCGGTGCGTCGCACGACATCGACGAGGTGCTGGACCCGCGCGGCACTGGGTTCCTCCTCCGTGCTCACCCCGACCACGGTGTGCACCTGCAGGCCGTAGTGGTCGGCGAAGTAGTGGTAGGCGTCGTGGCTGGTGACCAGGGTCCGGTGCTCCTCGGGGATCGCCGCCAACCTCCCCGCGAGCTCGGCGTCCAACCGTTCGAGGCGTTCCCGGTAGTCGGCGGCAGCGGAACGATACGCGTCGGCGTCGTCGGGTCGGCGCGCGCCGAGCTCGTCGGCGAGGTGTTCGGCGTACACCGCCGCGATCGTCGGGACCATCCACAGGTGCGGGTCCGGTCGGCCGTCCTCGTCGTCGACGACGAGGTGCGAGACCGCGTCGGCGAGCATCACCACGTCGTCGCCGTCGCCGACGAGGGTGTCGAACCACGGCTCCAGACCGACGCCGTTGCCGATCACCAGGTCGGCGTCGTGCACCGCCCGGGCATCGGACGGTGTGGGCTCGTGGACGTGGGGGTCACCGCCGACCGGCACCAGCGAGGTGACACGCACCTCGTCACCGGCGAGCTGATGCACGAAGTCGGCGAGGATGCTCGTCGAGGTGACGACGTGGAGCTGTTCGTCGGCCTCCGGCGTCGGCGACGCCGGCGCGGCGGCGCACCCCGCCACGAACAGCGCCACGAACGCCGTCATTACCGGGGCGACCCACCGCACGGTGGAGCACCGCTGCCGTTGCACCACGACGCCGCTTCCGTGTGCCTACACGTTGCGACGATACTGCCCGCCGACCGCGAACAACGCCTCGGTGATCTCTCCCAGCGTGCAGCAGCGGACCGCGTCCATCAGGACGTCGAAGACGTTGTCGCCCCCGGTCGCGGCCGCCTGCAGACGACGCAGCTGGGCGTCGCGCTCCTCGGCGTTCGCCTGGCTGAAGGCACGGACCCGCTCGAGCTGGGAGCGCTTCTCGTCCTCGGTGGCGCGGGCGAGCTCGAGGCCGTGGGCGTCGCTCTCCTCGCCTTCCCCGTTGTCGGCCAGGAACGTGTTCACCCCCACGATCGGCAGGGACCCGTCGTGCTTGCGGTGCTCGTAGAGCATCGACTCGTCCTGGATCCGACCACGTTGGTACCCGGTCTCCATCGCCCCGAGCACCCCACCGCGGTTCGCGATCGCGTCGAACTCGGCGAGGACCGCCTCCTCGACGAGGTCGGTGAGCTCGTCGACGATCGCGGCGCCCTGCAGCGGGTTCTCGTTCTTGGCCAGCCCCCACTCGACGTCGATGATGCGTTGGATCGCCAGCGCCCGGCGCACCGAGGCCTCGGTGGGGGTGGTGACCGCCTCGTCGTAGGCGTTGGTGTGCAGTGAGTTGGTGTTGTCGTAGATCGCGCACAGCGCCTGCAGCGTGGTGCGGATGTCGTTGAACGACATCTCCTGGGCGTGCAGCGAGCGGCCCGAGGTCTGCACGTGGTACTTCAGCTTCTGGGAGCGGTCGTTGGCGCCGTAGCGCTCCTTCATCGCCACGGCCCAGATGCGCCGCGCGACCCGCCCGATGACCGTGTACTCGGCGTCCATCCCGTTGGAGAAGAAGAACGACAGGTTCGGCGCGAAGTCGTCGATGTCCATCCCACGGGCGAGGTACGCCTCGACGTAGGTGAACCCGTTGGCCAGCGTGAACGCCAGCTGCGAGATGGGGTTCGCCCCGGCCTCGGCGATGTGGTAGCCGGAGATCGACACCGAGTAGAAGTTGCGGACCTGCTGCTCGATGAACCACTCCTGCACATCCGCCATGCA
>SLDB01000355.1 GCA_007125475.1 Nitriliruptoraceae bacterium
AGGGCACGTCGAGCACGTAGGGCACGTCGAGCACGTCAAGCACGCCAAGAACGTCGAGCACGTCAAGCACGTCGCACGTACAGCCCGTGCGGTACACGGAGCGCGCGTGTGCGCCATGGACTCTCCGTGGAGGACGTGGACACCATGGACCCCATCAACGCCATGGGGAGCGTGGCGATGCGGAGCCCGGCGGGGGGAGGGTTCTGCGCCGAATTCGGCCGGCTCAGCGCTGCGGGTCGTAGCCCCAACGGGTGGCGGCCATCCGCCGCCAGATGTCACGGCTGCCGTCGAGGGTCGGCTGCTGGTACGAGTACATCACGGCGCCGTCGACACGCATCGCCTCGTGGATCTGCGCCTCCGCCGCGTCCGGGGCGTTGAGATACCCGCCTGGACCGGGGACGACCTGCGTGTCGCTGCGGGCAGCCAGATCCCGTTCGTAAGCGAGCCACTCATCGAACCAGCCGGCGGCTTCGGCGTCGTGGGACCGGAAGTAGTTCATCGGCATCACCGCGTCGAGGCGGCCCAGTCGGACCCAACGCTCCCAGTCCTGCGACACCATCCGGTACGCACGGGTCTGCCGGAACGCTGCCGTCGTCGAGTTCGTCGGCCCCTCACCCCAGGTGATCACGGCGGCGGAGAGCTCGACGTCACGCCCGTTGGCATCGGCGCCGGCATCGATCGCCTCACGGGCCGCGACGACGAGCGCCTCGGTGCGTGAGCGCCGCCAGTCCGACCACTCCCGGTCCCCCGGCTCGGGCGTGTCCGTGCGACCGGTGTCGGCGCGGAACGCGGCGAGTGCGGCCGGGTTGTACCCGGCGAGGTTGTCGTCGGTCTCGGTCCACGGGTAGCGGACGTAGTCGAGGTGGACGCCGTCGATCTCGTAGCGCTCCGCGAGCTCACCGACCACCTCGGCGACGTGCTCACGGACCGCCGGCACACCCGGGTCGAGGTAGTCGGTCCACGTGCCGTCGCGGGTCCGGGTCACCCAGCGGTCGGCCACCGGGGCGCGCTGCCCATGTTCGGTGGGGACCCAGCCGTCGGGTGCCGGAAGGTCGTCGTACACCCGGTGCCAGGTAGGGGCGACTCCGAACCAGGCGTGCACCTCGATCCCGGCGGCGTGCGCGGCGGTGATGAGCGCCTCGAGGACGTCGAACCCGGGGTCGAGCTGGGGGTCGGGGGTTCGCGGCAGGACGTCCGAGTTGTAGTAGGCGTCGTGGCGCCGGGAGACCTGGGCGATCACCGCGTTGGCGTCGGCTGCGGCGAGCTCATCGACGACACGTTGCACCCCGGCCGGCGTCTTGAGTGCGTCGTCGAAGAGGTGCACCCAGGCGGCGCGCATCCGACTGGCGTAGGCGTCGTCTGGGCCGGGGCGCTCGACGGGGTGGGTGGCGAGGTCCACCAGCACCAGCCGTGTCGCCGAACGGGTGATGAACGACGCCATCTGTTCGCGGGTGACGTGCCGCCTCGGCGCGAACGACGAGGCGCTCACCCCGGAGGTGATCTCGGCCCGGACGAGCTGCCCGATCGCGTCGCGGTGCACGTTGGTAGCGGTCACGTCGTCGAACGGGACCGGTCCCTCCGGCAGCGGGGTCTCGTAGGCGCGGGCGAACACCCCGGCCAGCATCGTGGCCATCTGCTCACGGGCGATCGGCTCGTCCGGGGCGAAGGTGTCCGGGGAGGTTCCGCTGACGATGCCGAGCGTGGCGACAACGTCGATCGCGTCCTCGAATCGGTGGCCTTCGGTGTCTCGGAAGCCGGCGGAGGTGATCTCGGCCGGGAGGTGATCGGTCGATTCGAGGAGCCCGACGAGCATCTGGGCGGTCTGGCCACGGGTGACGTCCCGGCCCGGAGCGAACTGGGTATCGGTTCGGCCCTGGGCGAGACCCCACCACACCGCACAGTCGATCGCCACACGGTGCGGGCTGGTCCGCGTGTCACCGAAGGCGGTCGCCGGGACGTCACGGCTCGGGCACGCCGTCGACGCCGTCGGGCTGCTGGACACGGCGGAGACCGTGGACGCGGAGTCACCCGTCGACGCGGCGGAGACCGTGGACGCGGAGTCACCCGTCGCCGCGGTACTCGCCGTGGATGCGGAGCTGGCCGTGGATGCGGTGATCCCGGTGGACTCGGCGGAGACCGGCTGCCCGGCGGTGGCGACGGCGATGTCGGAGACCAGGAGGACCCCGAGGATCGCGGCGGCGATGCGGGTGTGTGTCAATCGGGCACCGATCGCCATGGGAGTACGAGGTGGGCAGCGGCGGACGCCCGTGCTGCCGACGGACGGTGTCCAACCATCGGGCGGAGTCCGAACGTCCTCGCCTTGAGGGTATTGCCAGTGGCGCGGAACGCCGACCACGACGCGTTCTACAGGACCGCGATACGGCGGTCGCCTGAGCTGACACGACCTCGATCCCTGAGCGACGAGCGCCGCAATTCAGGCTCAACCCGGTTCTCCGGATTGCCGATGGACCGGGTGGACCCATGAGGAGCGAGCCACGATGTCAAGGACGGCGATCGACACCAGCAGTCAGGCGTTTGCGGCGAGGCTTGCCAGCCTCGCCCGGGCAGCACGTCGTGACCGCGACATCTCGGTCCGCGCCATCGCCCGCAGCACCGGGGGTGCCGTCAGTGCCCGCCAGCTCCGAGCGGTGGAAGCCGAGCAGGCCGACCTCGCCGCCGTCGACATCGCGGCGATCACCGAGGCCTACGGCATCGACCTGGAGTCGTTGCTCGGTGCACGGGTCTCGATCGATGTAGACGCCTCGACCGGTGTGCTGTCCACCGCCGGGATCACCCGCGCCGTCACCCCCGGTGACGAAGACGCGCTCCTGATCGGCTACCTCCGGTTGGTCCGCGAACTCCGCGATCAGCCCCATGAACCCACGGTTCCGCTCCGGCGTGACGACATCGAATTGCTGGCACGCCAGCTCGGCAAGGATGCCGCCCTCGTCCTCGATCGCCTCGGCCAGCTCATGGGGGCGACCGTGACGCAGCGCCGGTCGATGGTCGCGTTGTTCGCCACCGGCGCGGCGCTGGTGATCCTGAGCACGAGCGCGACCGCGATCGAACCGGCGATGTTCACGGGGAGCGACGATCAGGACGCTTCCCGCGGCGTCGTCGCTTCGGCACCCCAGGACGATGAGGCAGGTCCTGACCGCCGTGCGGACCTGAACACACGTGCCTTCGCCGGAACAGCGGGGACAGACACTGCTCCAACGGTTCCAGCCGACGCATTGAGCTCCTCGTCGCCGTCGTCCGGCGATCCGGTCGGCGCAGGACCGTCCGACACCGGTGCCCCTGGCAGCAGCGGCTCTGGTCAGGACGGTCCGGATGCCTCGCTCGGATCGGGCACCTCCGAGGGTCCGGGCACACCCGACTCGAACGGTGAATCGGGCCCAGGAAGTGATGGGTCGAGCGACACCCCATCATCGAGTCCGGAACGTGGTGGGGCTTCGACGCCGGACCTCGATGTGCGCGTCGACGCGCCCGGCGACGGAGGCCCGATCGAAGCACCGGCCGACGAACTCCCAGCGGGTGGACCGACAACGTCACCGACACCGATCACCTCACCCGGGACACCGTCGGACGACGCCGGCGTCGAGAGCACGAACCCGGGGACGAGCCCGGCGAGCGGAAACACCGGCACGGATGGCGGTGGCATCCCAGACGATGACACCCCAGGCGGCAGCACCCCCAGCGACAGCGACCCGGGCAGCGACAGCACTGGCGACAGCACCCAAGGTGACAGCGACCCGGGCAGCGACAGCACTGGCGACAGCACCGACGGCGTTGACGCCCCCGGGGGTACCAAGCCAGGCGGCGAGACACCCCCCAGCGGCGACACCGAAAGCAAC
>SLDB01000091.1 GCA_007125475.1 Nitriliruptoraceae bacterium
GGCGGTGACCTCGAAGGTCTCCTCGAACTTCTTGACGAGCTCGCTCAGCTCCATGAGCGTGAGCTCCTTGAACTGGTCGATGAGCTCGTCGGTGGTCAGCTTCGCCATCGTGCTTCCTCCTGGTGGCGCGTCTCGCGCCGGTTCGTGACGTGCGGGGGTGTCGTGGATGCGGGGCGGGCCCGCGGGGATCGTGCGGCGTGGATCAGGTGTCTTCGCGCTCGGCCTCGGCATCGGTGGCGGCAGGCGCGTCGCCGTCGTCACCGGCCGGTTCGGTGGACGCCTTCGGGGCCTCGGCCTCGTCGGCCGTGTCGGCGTCCGGGGCGTCGGACTCGGCCGGGACGTCGGACTCGGCCGGAGTATCGGACTCGGCCGGAGCGTCGGACTCGTCGGTCGCCTCGTCCGCGGGGGCGGCGGACGCCCTGGGCGCCTCGGCCTCTCCGGCCGTGCCGGCGGCCGGGGCGAAGCCCTTGGCTTCCGGGCCTCCGGCGTCGACGAGCGCCGCCATCAGGCGGGCCTGCTTCTCCGTCGCCGCCTGCAGCAGGCGGGCGGTGTTGGACAGCGCACCGTCCATCAGCCCGGCGAGCTTGGCGAGGAGCTCCTCGCGGCTGGCGAGGTCGGCGAGGGCCAGCGCCTGGTCCTCGTCGAGGATCTCCCCATCGAGGTAGCCGCCACGGATCACCAGCTCGGGGTGGTCCTTCTGGAAGGCCTTCAACGCCTTCGCGGGGCCGACGGGGTCCTCCTCGCAGAACACCAGGCCGATCGGGCCGGAGAAGAGGTCGTGCAGCTCCTCCATCCCGGCGGCCTCGGCGCCCCGGCGGGCCAGGGTGTTCTTGACGATGCGCATCTGCGCGTTCGCGGCGCGCAGACTCGCACGCAGCTCCGACATCTCCGAGACCGACAGGCCCCGGTAGTGCGTGAGCAGGGTGGCGGCCGCGCCGGTGAGGCCCTCGCGGACCTCTTCGACTGCGGCGACCTTGTCGGGCCGTGCCACGGCTACCTCCATCGTCTGGTGGGTGTCCTCGGGCGGGGTATCGGTGGGCGTCGCCGCCCGGAGACGACGAAACCCCTGCCGCCGTCGGCGCGCAGGGGTGCGGGTACCTCGCGGGTCACCGGATGTGGGTGACGGCGCGATGCGTGACACGATCCTGCGCGGGACGCGCGGCGTGGCGTCGTCACGATGCCGTGCCGCGACCTTCGGCCCGCTCACGGGCGTCCGGCGGTCTCTGGTTCGAGCGGGAGCCTACCGACGTGCGGCGGCCGCGTCGAACGGCGGGGTGCGGCGCGCAGTCGGCGCGCGCCGCACCCCGGGTTCACTCGCCGTCGGCGAGCCCTCGGACCTTCGCCGGGTCCAGGGCGATGCTCGGGGTGGTGGACGTCGAGACGGCGACGTTCTCGAGGTAGCGGCCCTTCGCCGACGCCGGTCGCTGGCGCAGGATCTCGTCGAGGAGTGCGCCGTAGTTCTCGACGAGCTGGCCGGTGGTGAACGAGGCCTTCCCGAGGACGGTGTGGACGTTGCCGTTGCGGTCGGTGCGGTACTCCACCCGGCCGGCCTTGATCTCGCTGACGGCCTTGGCCACGTCGGTGGTCACCGTCCCCGACTTCGGGTTCGGCATCAGCCCGCGGGGGCCGAGCGTCTTCCCGAGCCGACCGAGCTTTCCCATCATGTCGGGGGTGGCGATGATCGAGTCGAGCTCATCGACGAGGTCACCGGCAGCGAGCTGTTCGACGAGATCGTCGTCACCGACGTGGTCGGCACCGGCCTCGCGGGCGGCGGTGGCGTTCTCCCCGCTGGCGACGACCGCGACGGTGACCGACTTCCCGATGCCGTGGGGGAGCCCCACCGCGCCGCGGATCATCTGGTCCGCCTTCCGTGGGTCGATCCCCAGCCGCATCGCACAGTCGACGGTGGCGTCGTAGCCGCTCTGATCGATCTCCTTGAGCAGCGCCATCCCCTCGGCCGGGGTGTAGAGGCGCTCCGGGTCGATCTTCTCGAGTGCCGCGCGGTACTTCCTGCTCTTCTTGGCCATGCTTGCGCATCTCCTCGTGGTCCAACGACGACGCGTGGTCGTCTCCCACCTAGGAACGGACGTTGATGGGGCTCTCAGCCCTCGACGGTGATCCCCATCGACCGGGCCGTGCCCTCGATGATCCGCATCGCTCCGTCGACGTCGATCGCGTTGAGGTCGGGCATCTTCTTCTCGGCGATCTCCCGGACCTGCTCCGACGACACCGAACCGACCTTGACGTTGTGCGGGGTGGCGGAACCACCCTGCAGCCCGGCGGCCTTCATCAGCAGCTGCGCCGCCGGGGGCGTCTTCATGATGTAGCTGAACGAGCGGTCCTCGTACACGGTGATCTCGACCGGCACGATGTCGCCCTGCATCTGGGCGGTTGCCTCGTTGAACGCCTTGCAGAACTCCATGATGTTCACGGAGTGCTGACCCAGCGCCGGGCCGACCGGCGGGGCCGGGTTGGCCTGCCCGGCCGGGATCTGCAGCTTGATGAGGCCTACGACCTTCTTCGCCATGACTGGTACTCCTCGCGTGGTCGAACGGCCGCCGTCTGCGGCCTCCCACGATCGATGGGATCGGGCCGCGCCTAGAGCTTGGCCACGTTGTCGAACGGAAGCTCGAGTGGTGTCTCGCGACCGAAGACGCTGACCAGCACCTTCAGCTTCGCCTGGTCCAGGTTGATCTCGGCGATGGTGCCGGTGAAGTCCGCGAACGGACCACTGGTCACCCGCACGGTCTCCCCGACGTCGAGGTCGATGGAGGCGGCGACCTTCTCGGGGACGACCGGTGCCGCGGCGGCGTCGTCGGCGGTCTCCTCGACGACCTCGGCCGGGATCTTCAGCGTGTTCGCGACTTCTTTGAGCGGGAGCGGCACCGGGCGGGTCCCCGGCGAGCCGACGAAGCCGGTGACCGCGGGGGTGTGCCGGACGATCCCCCACACCTCGTCGTCCATCATCGCGCGGACGAGGACGTAGCCGGGGAGGAACTTCTTCTGCGAGACGGTCTTCTTCCCCTTCTTGTACTCGGTGACCTCTTCGGTGGGGATGACGACCTCGTAGACGCGGTCCTCGGCCTCGAGTGCCTCGACACGGTTGGCGAGGTTGTCCTTCACCCGCTGCTCGTACCCGGAGTAGGTGTGCACCACATACCAGTCGCCGAAGAGCCGGGCGAGGTCCTTCTGGTCACGGACGTCGGCGAGTGACCGCGGACGCGGGCGCGCCGCCGGGACTTCCTCGACCGGCTCGACGGCGTCATCAGCGCCGGCGGCGTCGTCAGCGGTGGCATCGTCGGTGCCGGCGGTCTCGGCGGGGGCCTCGGTGTCGTCGTCGGCCCCAGCGTCCGCGTCGGCGTCAGCCGGCGCACCGGCCATCCCCAGCAGGTCGTCGAGGTCGTCGGTGGACCCCCCGGCGGTGTCGGGGTCACTGGCGGCGGGCGGCGGTGTCTCGGTCTCGCTGTCGGGCACGGGGCTCTCGAAGTGGTCGTCGGCGGCCTCCGGCGCGCCGGCGGCGTCCGGGGAGGTATCGGTACGGGTCTCGTCGGGCACGTGCCTCACCCCAGGGTGTTGAAGACGGCTTCGCGGATCACCCAGTCCATCGCCCACACGATGCCCACGAGGACGAGTGTGAGGACCAGGACCACGATCGCGTACGAGACGACCTCTTTGCGGCCCGGCCAGGCGACCTTCTTCAGTTCCGAGCGCACCTCGCGGAGGAACTCCGGTGGCGAGGTGCGGCCGCTGTCGGCCGACTCCGCCGCGGCGCTCTGCTGGCCCTCGGTGCGGCGTTCCTCGCGCTCGATACGGCGCTTGTCCTCGCGGCTCATGTCGACGAAC
>SLDB01000310.1 GCA_007125475.1 Nitriliruptoraceae bacterium
GATCGGGGGGCGTGTGGCGGATCGCCTCTTCGACCACGGCCTGTGCCTGCCGTCGGGCTCCGCGCTGACAACCTCCGAGCAGGCCGAGATATGCCAGCGGATCTTCGAGGCGCTGCGCGCCTGAATACCCGGCGACCGGGGGCTCGCACGCGGTTCGATTCGGTGGAATGTCGGGGCGTTTCCGGTGTGGTGGACCACTCACACGGAAGGAAATAGTCACTCTCCGCAGCCGGCCGTCACGATGAGCAATTGCCGTGTACGCCCTCCGCTCACCTCTGAGCAAAATTGTGGGCGAGATTGGCGGTTTTTCGCCGCGGATTGGGGTGATTCACGGCTTCCCCGCACTCCCTCCGGTGTGCGGCGAACGCCCCCATAATCGCGCGAACCACGGCGAATACGCCGTTCGGGGAGGAATCGTCGGTGCCGGAGATCGACCTCATCGTACGAATGGGTGCTCGAAATCACCACTAGCGGTGGCCGGCTTGGAGTGCGATTGTGGCTGCTCGCGACGAAGTGAGGTGGTCGGCGTCCCCGGGTGCGACGAGGCTGACGACCACGGCGCTCGGACGGGGTCGCGCCGCCTGAAGCTCCACAGGGTCCGGTGCGCGTGGCCGGCGAGACAGAGAGGCGGCACCGGTGGTCGACGTGACGGTACGAGGCGGGGGGCTCGCCCCGCCGAGCGCACCCGGAGCCCAGCCGGCCGGAACCGGAGTCGAGGACACGGGGGGGTGTCGATGATCGACCCGAGGTTCTCCAAGCGCACCTCCCCACGTCGTTGGGCCCCGGTCATCGCGAGCCGCTCGGCACACGGACGCAGCGACATCGTCCTGGTCCTCCTCGACGCGGCACTGATCGCGCTGGCCTACGCCGCGATGCTCGTGGTGCGCTACGAGGTCGAGGTCCCCACCGACGCCTGGCCACAGCTGCTGCGATTCGTGGCGGTGGCGATCGTGGTCCATCTGGTGGTGAACCGCCTGGCGGGGATGTACGGCCCGGTGTGGGAGCAGGCCAGCGTCGAGGAGGCGCAGCGCATCCTGCTGGCGGGTGCGGCCTCGGGTGCCCTGCTGTTCGCGTGGATGGTCGTCGGACCGCGGCTGGTGCCGTTGTCGGTCGCGCTGACGGGGTCGATCATCGCGATCGGGCTGATGGGCCTGCTGCGTTTCCAGTCCCGCCTGTTCGCGTTCCGACGCCGCCCCCACGGTGGCGCCGACACCCGCGTGCTGGTCGTCGGCGCCGGTGAGTCGGGTGGGGCGCTGCTGCGCGAGATCAGCCGTCGATCCGACGCCGCGATCCGGGTGGCCGCCCTCCTCGACGACGACCCACGCAAGCTCGGCCGGTCGGTGGGCAACGTCCCGATCGTCGGTCAGGTCGACGACCTGGAGGCGGTGGGGCGCCAACTCGAGGTCGAGCAGGTGATCCTGGCCATCCCCTCGGCCGATTCGGTCCTGGTACGCCGGGTCGCCGACGCCACGGCCCGCCTCGGCGTCTCCCTGAAGGTGCTGCCGACGGTCTCGGAGCTGATGAACGGTCAGCCGCAGCTTCGTGACGTCCGTGACCTGTCGATCGAGGACCTGCTGGGCCGGCAGTCGGTCTCCACCGACCTGGCCTCGGTGGCGGCGATGATCCACGGCCGGCGGGTCCTGGTCACCGGTGGTGGGGGCTCGATCGGCTCGGAGATCGTCCGCCAGATCTCGCAGTACCAGCCGGCGCGGCTGGTGGTCGTCGAACGCGACGAGACGAACCTGTTCTACTCGGTGGGCGCGGTCGACGTCGACTGCCGACCGGTGCTGCTGGACCTGCGCGACCGACGACGCGTGGATCGGCTCTTCGCCGAGGAGACACCCGAGATCGTCTTCCACGCCGCCGCCGACAAGCACGTCCCCCTGCTGGAGGCCCAGCCGTCGGAGGCGGCCTCCAACAACGTCCTGGGCACCTACAACCTCGTCAACGCCGCGCGTCGGGCCGATGTCCGGCACCTGGTGTTCGTCTCGACCGACAAGGCGGTGCGCCCGACCAGTGTGATGGGTGCCTCCAAGCGCCTCGGCGAGCAGCTGACGCTGGTCAACGCCCCCGAACGCGGCGCGTGGTGCGCGGTGCGCTTCGGCAACGTCCTCGGCAGCCGGGGCAGCGTCGTGCCGACGTTCATCCGCCAGATCAGCGAGGGCGGCCCGGTCACGGTCACCCACGAGGACATGACCCGGTACTTCATGAGCGTGGGCGAGGCCGTGCAGCTGGTGCTCCAGGCCGCCGCGCTCACCGAGGACCGCGAGGTGTTCATGCTCGACATGGGCGAGCCGGTGCGGATCCTCGACCTCGCCCAGCGGATGATCTCGCTGGCCGGGCAGCGGGTCGGCTCCGACGTGCAGATCGCGATCACCGGGATCCGGCCCGGCGAGAAGCTCCATGAGGAGCTGGCTGCCACCGACGAGACGCCCAGCGCGACGAGCCATCCCAAGATCCTGCGCCTGCAGCTGCCCCTCCCCGAGCCTGCGGCCGTCAGCCAGCTGGTCGAGAGGCTCGCGGAGGCCGCCGAGGAGCAGGACGACGAGCGGGTGCGCTCGCTGCTGCTGGACGAGGCCGAGCACTTGGCGCGCACCATCGACCTGAACGACCCATCACCCGCTCACAGCGCCGAGCCGGGCGAGACACGACGACAGCATCCGCGATAGCCGCCCACCACCGCAGGACGTAGGCTGATGCCGGGTCGCCGCACCGGGGGCGTTGGGCGGTCCGGCAGGCCCGGCCCGCGGTCCTGCCGGTGGACGGCAATCCTGCCGGTGGACGGCAGAGGGAGAGTCCGTATGACACACCGGAACTCGATCGGCGCGCGGACGCTGGCGACACTCCTGGTGTCTCCGCTCCTCCTCCTGACTGCCGCGGCGCCCGCGGCGGCGCAGAGCTACCCACCAGTGCCACCGCCGGGGGTCGACGACGACGTGGACGACGACGTGGACGACGACGTTGACGACGTCGACATCGACGCCGACGTGGACGACGACGTCGCCGTCGAGGAGGAGGTCGTCGAACGCGAGGAGGACGACGTCGAGCGTGACGACGAACCGGTCGACGAGCGGGAACCCGGCGAGGAAGTCCAGCCGGAGCAGGTGATCGATGCCGCCCCGCCGAGCGAGCGCCTCGCCGTGACCGGCGCCGAGGTGGGCCTGATGGCCGCCGTCGGTGCGGGGCTGATCGGGCTCGGTGCGCTCGCCGTGCAACGGGTCCGGAGCCGCCGGACACACGACTGACGCGCCGAACAGCCGGCGGACCACGGGGGTGCACGCCTTGGGGTCGAGCCGACGGTGGTTGCTGGTCCTGGTGGTGCTCCTGCCGGTGCTCCTCCTCGTCGGCGCCGCGGTCGTGGCGGCCGATGTCCTTACCGTACGGGCATCCCTGACCGACGCCCGCGGCGAGGTGCGTGAGGCACGCTCGGCCCTGGCCGAGATCGACGTGGATGCGGCGCAGCGCTCGTTGGCCAACGCCCGCGCCGAGCTCGCCGACGCCCAGGCACGCACCACCAGCCGGCGGTGGTCGCTGGCGACCTACACCCCGCTGGCGGGCCCGTCGTTCCGCGTCACCCGCGAGGTGGCAGCGGTCGCCGACGTCGCGACCGAACTGGGGGAGCTCGTCGTCGCCGAAGGCGCCGAGCTGCTGGCCGCCGACCTCGGGGCCCAGGTGCGATCCGGGGTGATCGACCTCGAACCCCTGCTGGCCCTACGCCGCATGCTCGACACGCTGCCGATCGAACGACTCGAGGAGGGGCGCGACCGGCTGGCCGAACCCCCGTCGGGCTGGATCCCCTCGCAGCTGCGCGACGCCCGCTCGGAGACCCTCGAGCTCGCC
>SLDB01000313.1 GCA_007125475.1 Nitriliruptoraceae bacterium
GTGATCGCCAGACCCCCGTCCGGTGTGTCGGTCGCCCGTATGGAGCGCCTCATGTGCTGACGGCGCTCCTCGGTGACCGCATCCTGCGGGGTCTCTCGCAGCATGATCCGACGAACGTCACGTCCGAAGGCGACCGGGTGGTGTCGTCGTGCCAGATCGAGGAGTTCCACCTCGACGTCGAGACAGCGTTGACCGTGCAGGTGCTTCAGGGCCCGGCTGATGTGCCGGACGTGTTCTTCGCGGATCTCGCCGTTCGTAAACGCTGCAGCCGTCGCTTCGTGCCGCCGCAGCAGGCGCCCGACCTCGGTGGTGCGCTGAGCTTCCCACGGTGCCATGCCCAGCTGACTGCCGACTTCCTGGTCGACATCCTTGATCGCCCCACTGCGACGCGCCGGTGGGGTCGCGACGACGCGCCTCCTGGACAGATCGCCGGCCCACCGGGTTCGTACGGCCGACAAGCGTCCCATCGGCTCGCGGAGCGCGCCGAGGAGGTTGGACAGCGCAGCCTCATCGATGTGGTCCGTATCGACATCGGCGAGCTCGAGGAGGTCGGCGTGAATTCGGGCGAGGATCGACTCTACGTGGGCGGCGAGTTGCCCTGCGGCTCCATCACGACCAGGGCCGTCAGCTGTGTGCGGCGCCCCCTCGTCGCGCCGGCCCCGTACGCCGGCCACGTGGCCATTCAGAACTGGGCGGTCCCCACGGGATCCGGGAGGTGTGTCCGTCGTCTTCCAGCCTGTTCCTCGGGCTTCACGAACGAGGAAGTCGGTGCGACGGCGTGACGGGTAGGTCTCGACGCAATCGGCGAGGTGCGTGTGCACCGAGGCAGGCCACGAACGCGTCGTCGCGCTTTCGTGTGACACCTGGTTCGCCACGCCGCTCCCCTGCCTGTCGCGCCCTACCCCGGTGGCGAGGAACTTCGGCGATCCTCACCCTCGTCCTCGCTGGGTAGGTCTGTCGGTCGAGCTTGTTGAGTACGAATACTACTCGAACAGGTGTTCGATTGCACTGAAGGATCCGGGGCATGTGGAAGTCGAGCCGGGACCCGCGACGCAGACGACGACGTCCGCGTGTGCCACACGAGCCGGGGCCCACGACGCCGGAGACACCCGGCGCGGGACACACGGAGCCCCGCGACCCGCCGGCGGCGCCCCGGCGCGGGACACGAGCAGCCCCATATCCCGACGGTGATGCCCCGGCACGGCACACGAGCGGCCCCATGGTCGGCCTCAGACGAAGCCTCGACGCCTACGAGGCCTACGAGGCCCTGCCCCTCGGGGCGGCAACAGGCCTTGTACTGCACGTGTACCGCGACGTGTTCAGCCGACCATGTCGATGACCCCGAGGGTGAGGAGGGCGATGACCACCACGGCGACGGCGGCGATCAAGGCTGTCGCCGGTCGCCCCCGACGTCGGGATCGCTGCCGTTGGTCGTCGAGGAAGAGCTGGGCGTCCTCGGTGCGCCGGGTGCGGAAGATGAAACCGTTGAACCCCCCGATACCACCCTCCACGTTGCCTCCGTCGTCGTGGTGCTTGCACCCTCGTGCCCGCGTGCCTGGTTACGGCATCACCACCAGGAGCCGCGACGACACCGGTGGGTGGGCCACCTTGGTCGAGCGCTCTTCGGGAAGAATCACGCCCTCGACGCGGCGCCGTCAATCAATCAGCGTCACGACCGGCGGGCCGCACGGGGCGTGCGAGGCGTCCTCTCCCCCGCGCCATCCCCCGTCATCCGCGATCGGCGGTTCCGGAGGCCGAAGATGTCGGTCGCGAGACGACGGCCAGCACGAGGCAGGTCAGCGCCAGCGCGAGGAACGCCGCCCCGATCGACAGGATGCCGAAGACCCCGATGGGCAGGAACAGGGCCGCGGCGATGAGGAACGCCGTGCTGCGTCGCCTGGTGAATCCCAGGACACCGCTGCCCATGGCGATGAGACCGCCGAAAGCGCCTACCCAGAGCGCGATGGCCAGTGCGTCCACGATCGGATCTCCATGAGCGGGGGGATACCGCCGCGGCGGTGGCGGGGAGGTCATGCCTCCGCAGCGGTGGCGGGCGGGGGATCCCGCTGCAGTGGTTGCGGGCGCAGGATCCCGCTGCAACGGTGGCGGATCTGTGTCCGGACCGCAACTCGGTTCGCGTGACCCTGCCGCCGGAATCCACGGGCACTCCCCTGCCCTCCAATGCACGGGCGCCGCGTCACCCGCCTCTCGCCGTACGCGAGACGGCTAGGGAAGCACCGGGATGGCCCGCATCTCCTCGACGGTGACCTCGATCGCGGGGTAGCCGACGTCGAACACCAGGTCGAGGGGCGGCAGGCCGTCCACGCCGACAACGACGTCCCACCGGTCGACCACCGTGACCTCGTACACCCCCTTGTCGCGGTAGGCGTGGCGTACCTCGCCGTCGGGGTATGGCTGGCCGTTGATCGTGAACGGTCCCGCCGGACCGACGTGGTCACCCCAGTCGACGGTGTAGCGCCCGCTCGCCGAGACGTCGGCCACCAGCTCCCACCCGGGGACGGACACCGGGAGGGAGTCGTCGAACGTCAACTCGCGGGTGCCGGTCTCGAGGTAGGCCGGCAGACCGGTGAGTGCGTAGCCGTCGGGGGCGACGGCGAGCTCGGGTGCCGGCAGTTCACGTCGGATCTCGGCCGCCAAAGCCTCGACGACGTCGCCGAGTCCGGGCGGTTCGTCCTCGGGGCGGGTGGTGCAGTCCTCCCAGGTGAAGTCGTCCGGAGGTACCGACGGGTGGTTGAACTCGAACCAGGGGGCGACCTCGTGGGCGGGGTAGGGATCGCCCGGGGCGAGGTAGCGGCTGATCCAGCGCAGGCACGGGTCACCGTCCTCGTCGGTGCCGTACGTCGGGTAGTGGATGTACTGCCAGCCGTCGGGTGGCCACGTCGAAGCGTCTCCCGAGGTGCCTGAGGAGTCGCCGTCGTCGCCACCATCCGAGCCGTCGGCGGGACCACCGCCTCCTGCGCCGTTCGGGGCGTCACGAACGGCGATCCAGGATTCGCCGACGACGCAGCGCACGGCACCGGCGGCGAGGTGCTCGTCGCACTCCAGCGTGGTGGCGTACGCCGGGATCCCCAGGACGAGGGATGCGGCGACCGCGGCCCACGAGACGGCCAGCAGGTACCTGGTCGGAACCACGATCCGCGTGATGGGGGCCAGTCGGCGACCGATCGAAGCACGACGGGCGGGACCGGATGTCGGGGAGAGCGACGGTCGGATCCCCGCATGCCGGAACCAGGCCGAGCGGTGATCCGGGCGGAGCCGGTCGGTGTCGTTCGTCACGTGTCGGACGCCTTGGTGCAGTCAACGCGGTGGGTGTCGAGATCCTGCTCGAGGTGACGAGGGGCGGCACCGACGGTCGCGGGGAAGGTGTGGACAACCGTCGCTACTCGGATCCCTCATCGGCCACTCGACGACCCATGCGGCGGCCTCCGAAGCCGCTCAGCCGAACTCGGCACGGATCCGCAGGTCCCCTTCGGGCGTGAGCGTGATCCGCCGTGCCTCTGGGTCGATCCCGAGCCCAGCGGGGTCAACGGGCTCCCAGGTCCCACCGTCGGCCATCGGCACCGCCCGAGGACCCGACACCGACCGAGCACCCCGCACGGCCCGAGAACCCGGCGAACCCGCTGCCTCGACATCGACACCCGGCACCGCCCGAGCACCCAACACATCCCGAGCACCCGGCACATCCCGAGCACCCGGCGCACCCGCCACCTCGACGTCGGGACCACGGCGCCGTTCGACCTGCCATCCGAGGAACTCGACGCCGTCCGCCGGTTCGGCGCGCAGCTCGAGCGGCACCCCGGCGAATA
>SLDB01000367.1 GCA_007125475.1 Nitriliruptoraceae bacterium
GATCGTCGAGCAGCAGGTCCAGCGCGCGGCGCTGCTCCTGGCGCTCGAGCCGCTCGAAGCGCCGGGTCACGCGCTGCTTGACGCCGGGTGGCCACCCGCGGCCGCCCTCGACGCCGAAGGCCTCCTCGAGCCGACCGAGCTCCGCCTGGTGGCGCTCCTTGAGCGGCGCGACCCGGGACTTGGCCCACTGCACGCGGTCCTTGGCGGCGGGCACGACCTCACCCGGCCCACCCAGGGCGAGTCGGTCGAGCAGGGAGAGGTGGTCCCAGCGCGCCTGGGCCACGTCGGGATCCGCCAGGTCGCGCAGCCGGTCGGGGGAGCCCAGTGCCGCGCGCACGAGTGCCGGCCGCTGCTCATCGGGCACCCCCAGGCGTCGTGCGTGGGCGTCGAGGTGCTCCGGTCCCCACCACACGAAGTCCAGCCGCCGGCAGCGCGAGATCACCGTCTCCAGCAGCGCGCTCTCGTCCTCGACGTCGAGCACCCACACCACCGACGGGGGCGGCTCCTCGAGCACCTTGAGGAAGGCGTTCTGGGCGGCCTCGTTCATCCGGTCGGCGGCGACGACGCGGATCACGCGACGCCGCCCCTCGGTCATCGTTCGGCTCGCCGACGGGATCCACTCCTCGCGGACGTTCGCCACGACGTGGTTCGCCCCCTCGGGCTCGAGCTCGACGACGGCCGGGTGCACCCCGCGCAGACACCGCAGGCAGGTGGTGCACTCCCCGCACCCACGGTCCTCACCACGGTCCGGCTCCGGGCAGTTCAGCGCCGCCGTGAACGCCCGGACGAGCTCGACCTGCCCGACACCGGCGGGGCCGACGAGCAGCCAGGCGTGGCCGACCTCGTCGCCGGCCACCGCGGTCCGTAAGGCCTCGACCGCGGCCGGCTGTGCCAGGACCTCGTCCCAGGGGTCACGGGTCACGGTCGGTGCTCGCCGAGGGCCGGGTCCTCGCTCACCGGCGCCGTCGACGGTCCCACTCCGGCTCCGTCGCCGGGGCCGGGGGCCTCGGCGGACCGGACGTCGATGCCGACGTCGAGGTCACCGTCGGTCCCGCCGTCGCCATCGGGTTCACCGTCAGCCGTGGAAGCGTCCGCCGCCGGCGCCCCACGGTCGGCCAGCGGCGGGAGGAGCTCGGTGAGCCGGTCGCGGATCTCGGCGTGCAGCTCCTCGACGGGGCGCCGCGCGTCGAGGAGGAGGTAGCGCTCCGGCTCCACCTCGGCACGGCGCAGGAACGCCTCCCGGGTCCGGCGGTGGAACGCGATCCCGGCGCTCTCCAGGCGATCGGCGTCGCCGTCCTGGGCCGCGCGGTCCAGCCCGGCGCCGGGATCGACGTCGAGGAGGACGACCAGCTGCGGCCGCAGCGCGTCGGTGGCCCACCGGTTGAGCTCGTCGACGGAGGCCTCACCCAGGCCGCGTCCGGCGCCCTGGTAGGCGATCGAGGAGTCGACGAAGCGGTCGCAGAGCACCACCGATCCCCGTCGCAGCGCCGGGCGGATCACCTCCTCGACGTGCTGGGCCCGGGCCGCGGCGTACAGCAGGGCCTCGGTGCGTGAGGTGGGTTCCTCGGCGGCACGGCGCAGCAGCAGCTGCCGGATCTCCTCCCCGACCCGGGTCCCCCCCGGTTCACGGGTGACGACCACCGACCGTCCGGTGCGTTCCAGGGCGGACCGCAGCAGCCGGATCTGCGTCGACTTCCCGGCGCCGTCACCCCCCTCGAAGCTGACGAACACCCCGTCGAGCTCGGGGGGGGTCCGGTCCCTGACCAACGACAGCGGGGCCGGCTGGCCCTCCTCTCGGTCCAGAGCGCGGGCCAGCGACCACCCGACGACGGCGGCACCGGCGACCGCCAGCAGCCCGGCGGCGATCAACGTCCAGCGCACCCCACCGAAGGTGTAGGCGTAGACCTGACCGACGCTGCCGTCGTCGAGGACCCCCGGGCGGGACGGCTCGCGACCGACGATCCCGATCACGGCCGGGACCGCGACCGCCGAGCCGAAGATCGCCAGCCGCACCCCGGAGTTGAACGCGCCGAAGATCCGCCCCCGGATCCGGTCGTCGGCGCGTTGCTGCAGCACCGTGTAGCCGACGATGAACACGACGCCGGCACCACCGCCCATCAGCAGCGCCGAGGGGACGGTGGCCAGCAGGTTCGGCATCGTCGCCGTCACGGCCAGGGCGGCGCCGGACGTCGCGATCGCCGGCGCGAAGAGGCGTTCGGGCCGGATCCTGCGGGTGATCGGCTCCGCCAGCACCAGGCCGGCGACCAGCCCGGCGCCGACGATCGCGACGAGGATGCCGTACCCCGGGTCGCCGGCGTTCAACAGCCGGGCGAAGAACTCCCCGGCGGTGATCACCACACCGGCGGCGGCCGCGGCGACCATCACCCCGACGATGAACCCCCGGATCACCGGCTGGGTGCCGACGAAGCGGAACCCTTCCTTGAGCTGGCTCCAGGCGCCCTCCTGCGCACCGAGGTGTGCAGGCCGCCGCACCCGGGAGATCGGGAGCGTGGCGATCAACGGGGCCGCGAACCAGAACGTCACCGCGTTGAACCAGATCGGGACCGCCAGGGTCCGTTCGGCGATGAAGCTTCCCTCGGGGGCGAACGCCTCGGCGGCGACGAGGAGGAGGGAGTAGAGCACGGCCGCGAGCGGGAGCGTGCCGTACGTCGAGAGCAGGTTGACCTGGTTGGCGGCGACCAGTTCGCGGCCACGTACCAACGACGGCAGGACGGCGTCCTTGGCCGGGGCGAACATCGTCGACATCGCCTCGATCACCAGCGTCGCCAGCACGAGGGTGAACACCTCGTTGGTGAACGGGATCAGCGCCATCACCAGCCCGCGACCGAGGTGGGTGACCACCATCACCCGCTTGCGGTTCCAACGGTCGACGAACACCCCGGCGACCGGGCCCATCACCAGGCTCGGCAGGACGCGGGCGATCATCACCCCGGAGACGGCGAACGCCGCGGCCCGGGTCACCCCCATGATCTCGGAGGTCAGGGCGATGATCGCGAGGAAGCCGATCCAGTCGCCGACCGTCGAGGTCAGCGTCGAGAGCATCAGCTTGATGAACGAGCGGTTGCGGAGCAGGCCGCGGTACACCGTCACGTCACCGTCACGGTCCACACCCGGCACGGACGCCACCCCGTCTTCGCTCATCCCGGGAGCGTACCCACGGCCACGTTCGCGACACCGCCCACATCACCGCCCGGCGACGGATCCGGCCTACTTCGCGCCGCCCTTGGCCGCACCCGACTTCTTCGCGCCGCCCTTGGCCGCACCCGACTTCTTCGCGCCGCCGGCCTTCTTCGCCGCACCCTTCTTGGCGGGGGGCGGCTGCTCACCGGTGTAGGCCATCGGGACCGGGTCGGGGATCTCCTCGGTGGCGATCGGCTCCCCGCCCAGCTCCGGGTCGTACTTCTCGACGCCTTCGACGACCGTCCAGGTCGCCACCGACGGCACCTCGAAGTCATCGAGCTCGAAGACGTGGTTGATCTCCGGGTGGGTGCACACCGCCACGGGCTGCTTGCGGTTCTTCGGCGGCGGGCGCAGCGGCGCACCGCACTTCGGGCACGGGGAGGCGATCGGCAACGACCACACCGCGAAGACGTCATCGGGGTAGCCGGTCGAGCCGACGAACGGCTTGCCATACCGGGAGGTCCGACGCTCCAGGAAGCTGCCGGACGGGTCGGTCGGGGACCGGAACGGACGCACCTCACCGTCCTCGCCGCGGTACATCAGCCGCTGCTGGAGGTTCCGGATCCCCTTGCACCCCGGGTAGTCGACGCACCCGAAGAACTCGCCGAACCGCCCGGAGCGCCGCAGCATCGCCTTGCCGCAGGTGGCGCACCGCACGTCCTCGTCGGGCTCGGGCTCGGGCTCGGGCTCACCGACGCTGCCGTCGTCGTTCAGCGGGAGCGTGCCGTCGCAGTCGGGCCAGCGGCTGCACGAGGCGAACCACTGCCGGGACTTGCCGGAGAACACCCGCTCCATCGGCGAACCGCACGTCGGGCAGTCCGCCGGCTCCAGGAGGGGCAGCCGCGGTCGTTCTGGCTTGCGCTCCCGGACCCACTCGTCGACCTCGTCGAGGAACTTGCGGACGGTGACGCTCCAGTCCTCGTCACCGGCGGCGATCTCGTCGAGGGTCTCCTCCATCCGGGAGGTGAAGTCGACGTCGACGATCTCGTGGAAGTGCGCCTTGAGGAACGAGGTCACCACCTCACCGAGCGGGGTGGGGAAGAAGCGACGCGACTCCTTGACCACGTACTGCCGGGCCTCCAGCGTCGAGATGATCGACGCGTACGTCGACGGACGACCGATCCCGGCCTCCTCGAGCGCCTCGACGAGGGTGCGCTCGGAGTACCGCGGCGGCGGGGAGGTCTCGTGGCGCTGCGGGTCCAGCTCGGCGAGGCGGAGCGTCTGGCCCTCGGTGAGCTCCGGGAGCCGGTCGGCGACGTCGTCGTCCCCTTCGTCCTCGTCGCGCACGGCCCGGTGCGCGCGGAGGAAACCGTCGAACTTCTCGACCTGGCCGGTGACCCGGAAGGTGAACACCTCCTCGCCCTCACCGACGACGTCGGCGGAGACGCGGTCGAACACCGCCGGCGCCATCTGGGTTGCCACCGTGCGCTGCCAGATCAGCTCGTAGAGGCGGGCCTGCTCGCCGGTGAGGTAGCGCCGCACCCGCTCGGGTGTCCGGGCGATCGCGGTCGGGCGGCAGGCCTCGTGGGCCTCCTGCGCCCCCTTGGCCTTCGAGGCGAAGCGCCGTGGCTCGTCGACGGCGTACCGCTCGCCGTACGCCTGCACGACGTGGTCGCGGATCTCGCCGAGGACCTGATCGGAGAGGTTCAGCGAGTCGGTCCGCATGTAGGTGATCAGCCCCACCTGCTCGCCGCCGAGGTTCACCCCTTCGTAGAGCTGCTGGGCGACCGCCATCGTCTGGCGTGCGGAGAAGCCGTACTTCGACGCCTCACCCTGCAGGGTCGAGGTCTTGAACGGCGGCTTGGGCTGGCGTCGGGCCTCGGTGCGCCGCACCTCGGCGACCCGGTAGTCGACCCCACGGGCCTGCTCCGCCAGCCGGGTCGCCTCGGCCTCGTCACGCACCAGCAGCAGCCCCTCGCGCCGCGATGCGGTCGCGGAGTCCCAGTCCTTGGGCGTGGCCAGTCGGCGATCGCCGACCGCGTGCAGCGCCGCGGCGACGTCGGCGCCGTCGGTGTCGTCGCGGGCGAAGCGGGCCGGGAACGTCCAGTACTCCTGAGGGACGAACGCACGGATCGCGTCCTCGCGGTCGACGATGAGCCTCAGCGCCACCGACTGCACCCGCCCGGCGGAGATCCCCGACGACACCGTCCGCCACAGCACCGGGGAGAGGCGGTAGCCGACGATCCGGTCGACGGCGCGGCGTGCCTGCTGCGCGTCCACCAGGTCGGTGTTCAACCGTCGCGGCTCCTCGAACGCGGCACGGATCGCCGGCTCGGTGATCTCGTCGAACGTGACGCGGTTCGTCTCGTCGACGTCGAGGCCGAGGACCTCGGCGACGTGCCAGGCGATCGCCTCACCCTCGCGGTCGAGGTCGGGGGCGAGCCAGACCGCGTCGGCGTCCCTGGCGGCGCGGCGCAGCGCCGTGACGTGCTTCTTGGCGTTCTCGGGCACCTCGTAGACGAGTTGGCACTCCCCGTCGTCGAACTCGATCGCGAAGTCCGAGCGCGGCAGGTCACGGATGTGGCCGTAGGAGGCCAGCACGGTGAACCGCGACCCCAGGTAGCGCTCGATGGTCTTCGCCTTGGCCGGCGACTCCACGATGACGAGGTTCTCGGACACGGTGGGGGTGGTCCTTCCAGGTGCCGCCCTCCCCGGGGTCTCCGGGACCGGCGCGCTGATGCACGAGGGCGGTACGTCGGGCGACGCACCGCGCAACACGGCGGCCGGGGCCGACGTGGGGCGGGGAAGGTGGGCCGACGGACCTGCGGTGTCAACCACGCGCCACCGGCACGGTGGATGACGGCCACGCTCGGACCGCGCCGGGGTCCCCCGTAGGGGGGACCCCGTGTGGACCACGGCGTTGTGCGCACAACGCCCGCCGGCGGGCTCCCCGGAGCGCGGTAGCGTTCCGGGTCGGTGAGGAGGGCCGTGCGTGGACATCGGGGTGTTCGAGCAGATCGCCGGGGTGCTCGCGGTCTGCGTCGCCGCCGGCGCCCTCGCCCTGGTGCTGCGTCAGCCGCTGATCGTCGGGTTGCTGGCCGCCGGGATCGCGGTCGGACCCGAGGTGCTCGGCCTGGTCGAGGCGACCTCGGAGATCGAGCTGCTGGCCAAGATCGGGATCTCGCTCCTGCTCTTCGTCGTCGGCCTGAAACTCGACGTGCGCCTGGTGCGCAAGCTCGGTCCGGTAGCGCTGGCCACCGGACTCGGGCAGGTGGGGTTTACCTCCGTCGTCGGCTTCCTCATCGCGATGGCGCTCGGCTTCGACCTCGTCGCGTCGATCTACATCGCCGTGGCGCTGACGTTCTCCTCGACGATCATCATCGTGAAGCTGCTCACCGACAAGCGGGAGCTCGACGACCTGCACGGCCGGATCGCGTTGGGGTTCCTGATCGTGCAGGACATCGTGGTGGTCCTGGCGATGATCGCGATCACCGCCACCGGCTCCGGCGAGGGGGACCTCGCAACCGAGTTCATCGGGGTGATCCTGCGCGGCGGGGCACTGCTGCTGTTCACCGTCCTCATCGGACGCTACGTCGCCGCCCCGGCCACGCGCCTGCTGGCACGCTCCTCGGAGCTGCTGATCCTCGCGTCGGTGACGTGGGCGGTGGCACTGGCGGCGGTGTCGATCCTGTTGGGGTTCAGCGAGGAGGTCGGAGCGTTCCTGGCGGGGATGGCGCTCGCCGCCACCCCGTACCGCGAGGCGATCAGCGGACGGCTGACGACGCTCCGCGACTTCCTGCTGGTGTTCTTCTTCATCGAGCTGGGCACGCAGTTCGAGCTGGGGACCGCCACCGAGCAGTTGACCGCCGCCGTCGTGTTCTCCCTGTTCGTCCTGATCGGGAACCCGATCATCGTGATGATCATCATGGGGGTGATGGGGTACCGCAAGCGGGTGTCGTTCAAGGCCGGGCTCACGGTGGCCCAGATCTCGGAGTTCTCGCTCATCCTCGTCGCCCTCGGCGTCGCCCAGGGGCAGATCGGCGGCGAGGTGGTCGGCCTGGTCACCGCGGTCGGGTTGATCACGATCAGCGCCTCGACGTACCTCATCTACGGCTCCGACCGGATCTACGACCGAATCGAGCCGATGCTGCGGGTCTTCGAGCGCCGCACCCCCAACGCCGACATCGACCTCGACGAGGACTCCCCGGAGCCCGAGTTCGTCGTCGTCGGGCTCGGCCGGTTCGGCACGACCGTGCTCGAAGAACTTCGTGACCGCGGCGACGACGTCCTGGGGGTCGACTTCGACCCCCACCGCGGCTCCCGCCGCGGCTGGGAGGTCCCGATCATCTACGGCGACGCGATGGACCCCGACCTGCCGACGCAGCTGCCGCTGCACCGCACCCGGTGGGTGATCAGCACGCTGCGCGACCTGGACACCAACCGGCACCTCCTCTCGGCGCTGCGGGAGCACGGCTTCGCGTGCCGGGTCGCGGTCGCCGCCGACGACCAGGACACCGCCGACGCCCTCGCACGTGCCGGCGCCGACCTCACCATCCGACCGCTGCACATCGCCGCCGGCCCGCTGCTGACCGCGATCCACGAGCACGAAGCAGACACCCAGGAGTGAGGTGCCGATGGCCTCACCTCAGCGGACGACCCGACCGAGGGCCACGACCCACATCCGCCGACGGTCGAGGATCGGGTCCGGGCGGACGTCGACGGTGACGTCCTCGACGCCGTGCGAGGAGAACAACGCCTCGACCTCCTGCTCGGTGGCCTCCGAGGTGTAGATCTCGCCGAGGACCGGGTCGGTGACCGGGGCGAGGTCGCGGACCCCACGCAGGCAGGAGAAGTACACCGGACCGGTGTCCAGCAGCGACAGGAGGGCGGCGAACACCTCCCGCCAGGAACCGCGCGGCAGGTGGTTGAACGCCCCCGAGAGCCACAACCCGCCGAAGGACCGTGGCCGGAACGGCAGGTCGTTCAGCGGCGCCTGCACCAATGGGTGCCGCGGCAGGAGCATCCTGGCCTCCTGGAGCGCACCGAGGGCGAGGTCCACCCCGACCGGGTGCACCCCGGTGTCACGCAGCAACCGCAGGTCGTTCGCCGGTCCGCACCCGGCGTCCAGGACGAGGTCGCCGCGCCGCGCGAACGCGGCGAAGCGCCGGACGTCGGCGACCGGCCGACGCAGACGCAACGACTCCTGGTAGGCCCGGGCGTGCTCGTCGTAGGCCGCGACGCTGAGCCGGGTCCGCTCGTCGATCTCCACGACCCCTCCTGTTGTACCGCCGATGCTAGTGACGCCGGCGAACGACGACCGGTGACGAACAGCGGGGGTCGAGACCGATCCGGCTCACCCGGCGGTGACCTCTCCCACCTCGGCGACCAGGCGGAACGCGGCATCGAGCCCGGTGACGGTGAAGATCTCCCGGATGCGGGGCCCGGCGCCGGCGACGGCGAACTGCGCCCCGTTGAGCCTCGCCCGGCGCAGGCCACCGACGAGGACGCCGAGGCCGAACGAGTCCAGGAACTGCAGCGCACCCACGTCGAGGACGACGTGACGCGCACCGCCGTACTGGGCCTCCTGGAGGGCCTGGCGGAGTCGCGGCGCCGTGGCGACGTCGAGCTGCCCGACGAGCCGCAGGACCGCCCAGCGGCCCTCGTCACGGCGCTCGACCGTGAGCAGCTCCATCGTCACCTCCGAACACGTCACGGGTGGTGGGGGCCGGCGATCGTCACCACCCCGGTGGGCGGTCCGCCTCGGCGGGCAGCCTGCCGGCGTCGGACGCTACCGCGCCGCGGGTACGTTGCCTGGCCCGCGTCGACGACGCGTCGAGGAGGTGCGACGACGGACCCCCGCGATCTCCTCGAGCTGCTGGCCTCGGGCCACGACACCGAAGACGGCGGGCTGGTGCACCTGCAGCGACTCCCGGCCCGTACGGCGGAGCCAACCGCGATCCCGCCCGAGCTCCCCGGGGCGTTGCGCAGCTGCCTGGCGAACGCCGGCATCGAGGCGTTGTGGTCCCACCAGGCCGAGGCGCGTGGTCGCATCCTCTCCGGAGAGCACGTCGTCCTGGCGACCGGGACCGCCTCCGGCAAGAGCCTTGCCTACCAGCTCCCGGCCGCCGAGCGCATCCTCGCCGACGACCGATCGGTGGTGCTGTACCTGGCGCCGACGAAGGCACTGGCCCGGGATCAGCTCCGCGCGGTGCGCAGCCTCGGGCTGCCGGGGGTCCGGGCCGCGGTGGTCGACGGCGACACCCCGCCGGACGAGCGCACCGCGGTGCGCCGATCGGCGAACTGGGTCCTGACGAACCCGGATCTGCTGCACGCCTCGATCCTCGGCGACCACCGGCGGTGGGCCGAGGTGCTGCACCGGCTCGCGCTCGTGGTCATCGACGAGTCCCACACCGCCCGCGGGGTGTTCGGCAGCCACGTCGCCCTGGTCCTGCGCCGGCTGCGCCGGCTGTTGGAGCGCTACGGGGCCGAACCGACGTTCGTACTGACCTCGGCGACGATCGGGAACCCGGCCGAGCACGCCCGGGCGCTCACCGGGTTGCCGGTGACCGCGGTGACGCGCGACGGCTCACCCCGCGGCGCGATGGACCTCGGGGTGTGGCTGCCACCAACGGACGCCTCGGGTGACCGTCGGACCTCCACCCTCGAGCAGTGCGCCTCGCTGCTCTCGTCGTTCGTCGCCGCCGGGGTGCAGACCCTGGCCTTCGCCGGGTCCCGGCGGGCCACCGAGGTGATCGCGGTGACCGCCCAACGACGACTCGCCGACGCCGGGAGCGGGACCGGCTCCGCGGAGCGGGCCGGCGAGGGTGGCGAACTGCCACTGGCCGAGCGCGTGGCCGCCTACCGGGCCGGCTACCTCGCCGACGAACGTCGTGCGTTGGAGCGACGGTTGCGCAGCGGTGAGCTCCTCGGCGTCGCCGCCACCGAGGCGCTCGAGCTGGGGATCGACGTCAGCGGCCTCGACGCCGTCCTGTTGGCGGGTTGGCCGGGGACCTCGACGGCGTTCTGGCAGCGGCTGGGCCGTGCCGGGCGGGCCGGTACCGCCGCGGTCGGGGTGCTGATCGCCGCCGAGGACCCGCTGGACCACTACCTCGTCCGCCACCCTGAGGAGCTCACCTCGCGACCGGCCGAGGACGCCATCGTCGACGCGGCCAACCCCTACCTCCTCACCCCGCACCTGCGGTGCGCGTGCCAGGAGGCACCGATCGACGACGACGAGGCCCGACGGTGGTTCGGGCCATCGGCGACCGATCTGCTGGCCGCCGAGGTGGCCGCCGGCCGGCTCCGTCGCCGTGGCGGACGGACGTCGTGGCCGTGGCGGCACCGCGCCGCGGGCAGGGTCGGGCTGCGTTCGGCCGGGAGCGGGAACGTGAGGATCGTCGACGCGGCGACGGGGGCGGTGATCGGCGACGTCGACGAGGAGCGATCCCACCGGCAGGTCCACGACGGTGCGGTGTACCTCCACCAGGGTCGCACCTACCTCGTCGACCGACTCGACCTCGACGCCGGCGTCGCCCTCGTCCGCGAGGCCGGAGAGGTCGGGTTCACCACCCGCCCACGCTCTGACACGGACGTGCGGATCGTCGACACCGCCGACGCCCGGGGCGACGGGGTGGTCGACGTCGCCCGCGGCCGTGTCGAGGTGACCTCGCAGGTCACCGGGTTCGATGTGCTGCGGCTCGGGGGCAGCGACGTGCTCGACCGGGTCGATCTCGACCTCCCGGCCACGACGCTGGACACCTCGGCGGTGTGGTTCACCGTCACCGACGACGCCCTGTCGGCGGTGGGGCTGGCGCCCCGCCGTGTCCCGGGTTCGTTGCACGCCGCCGAGCACGCGGCGATCGGGATGCTGCCCCTGCTGGCGCTGTGCGACCGCTGGGACCTGGGGGGACTGTCCACCGCCGAGCACCCCGACACCGGCCTGGCGACGGTGTTCATCTACGACGGCGTCCCCGGCGGTGCCGGGCTGGCCGAACGTTCCTACCACCGCTTCGACGAACACCTCGCCATGACACGCAGCACGATCGCCGGTTGCCGGTGCACCTCCGGGTGCCTGTCGTGCGTGCACAGCCCGAAGTGCGGGAACGGCAACGACCCGCTGGACAAGGCCGGTGCGCTGGCGGTGCTCGATCTCGTCACCACCCACCGCGGTGGTGACGGCCCCGGTGGACGATCCCATGCCGCGGACACCGGTCGTCGGTGATCGCGTCGGGGCACACCGGCCGCCGGCACCGACGCACGTTCAGCGGCAGGTGCGGCCGCCGTCACCGCGGCCACACCTCCGGCCAGCCACGTTTCGGACGCCGGGGACACACAGCGAGGTCAGCCCGGGGCGGTCGGTGCGCCTCCGGGTCGGGTGAGCACGGCGGCCGCCTCGGCGGTGACCCGCCCGGCGCCGAGGCGGGGTATGACGAGGCCGGGAACCTCGACGCTGGTCGTCACGCGGGAGTGTTCACGGGCGGCCCGGCACGCACAGTCCTCGATCCGTCCCCCGCCGGCGGCGGCGATGCGGTGGGCCTCACCGACGCCGGTGCGCAGCGGCCCGTTCGAGGCCTCGGGGGCGACCGCGGCGAGCGCCGCCGCGTCGGCCAGGGACTGCGCCCGTGACGCCGCGGCGAAGTACGCGGTGACGTCGAGGACGGCCACGGTCGCGATCGAGGCCAGGGCGAACAGCATCGGCACGATCACCGACGCGTACCCGTCGGCTGCGCTCAGGTCGGTCGGCCTCACGGTGGTCCTCCATGGTTCGGGCCGTGACCCCGGCCCACCGCCGGCTCGACCCGTGCGACGGCCTCGGCGGCGATGGTGTGCTCCATGGGACCGACACGACGACGCACCTCGACGCGGACAGTGGCGACGTCACCGTCGCGACGTGCCGTGGGCGTGACCGTGACCTCGGCGTCGAGTTCCGGAGCCGCCTGGCGTACCGCGGCGACCACCGGCGTCCGGCCGGAGGTCGTGGCGGCGATGCGCGCCCCGGCCCGCGCCGCCTCGTGCGCCACCAGGACGTCCCGTGCCACCCCGACGGTGTGCAGGAACCCGACGCCGAGGAGTACGAGGAGCGGCAGGGCCCACACCGCCTCCAGGCTGAGGACCCCCGATTCGGGGTGGCGCGCCGCATCAGGCGGCGCGCCCGGGGCCGTGCTCACGCCCCGACGAGGCTGCGCGCCTCGGAGAGCAGGGCGTTGAACAAGCTGACCAACGCTCCTTGCGAAGCCCACTGCATCACGACCCCGGCGATGGTGGCCGCGATCACGGCCAACAGCCCGTACTCGGTCACCAGGGAGCCGTCCTGCCCCTCGGACCGGGGCGACGGGGACGCCTCGCCGTGTCCACGCCGCGTCGTCGTCACCGAGTCGTCCACGCGCGTCGGCGTGACCGTGTCGGCTGCCACCGCGCGCGTTGCCTGTCGAATCATCCTGTCTTCGGTCATCACTCGTCCTCGCTTCCTTCGGGCCGTCAAGCCCCAGGGGTCTCTTCGATCGGTACGGCG
Organism: Nitriliruptoraceae bacterium; assembly: GCA_007125475.1. Classification (GTDB taxonomy): domain Bacteria; phylum Actinomycetota; class Nitriliruptoria; order Nitriliruptorales; family Nitriliruptoraceae; genus SLDB01. Next base: position 12,653 of record SLDB01000367.1, read on the forward strand.
AAGGCCCGGCGGTGCACGCGCCGGCGGCCAGTTCGAGACCGGCGGATGTACGCACCACCGGGAGGAGGGCGACCGATGCCGGGGCGGGGTCACCATGCGGCGTGGGCCCAGCCGGCGTACACGATCGGTGCCCCGATCAGGAGCACCGTCGCCGGGAGGAGGAGCAGGGCGGTCGGGAAGGTGAGCTGGGCCGGGAGCCGCTCAGCGGCCGCCAGACGTGCCGCCAGGGAGTCTGCCCGCAGCTGGGCGGCCAGCCGACGCAGCGTGGGGGCGAGGGCCGCACCGGTACCCGCCGCCGTGTGCAGCACCGCGGTGAGTCGCTGCAGCTCCGACGGGGTGCGCGTGGCACCTTCGCCGCCACCGGCGGCGGTCACACCGCCGTCCACCGACGCGGTACCGGGGACGGCGGTGTCGACCCTCCAGGCCAGGCGTCGCAAATCCGTTGCGAGCCCCGGGACCCGGTCTGCCACGATGCGCAGGGCCTCGGAGGTCGCCACCGCACCCTGCAGCGCGGTGGCGACGAGGTCCACGGCCTCGTCGACACCCTCGACCGGTGGTCCGGCGCGACGTCGGGACATGACGAGGTGGGTGGCGACCGCAGTGAGCGGCGCCGCCAGCGCGCCGATCGCCCACCACGCCACGGCACCGGCGAGCACCGGGGCGGATCGGCACGCGAAAGAAGCCTGGGGCGGCACCGACCGTGCCGAACCGGCACGACGCAGCAACACGAACACCACACCCGCACCGGCGCCGTACAGCACCAGTGCCACGGCCAGCACCAGGGCACCGAGCCCGGTCATGTAGAAGCCCAACAGGTCGACGTCGACGATCGTGGTCAGGACGGGTGCCACCAGCCACGGCGCCGCGACGAGGACGACCCCGACGGTCCTGCCCTGGGCCGAAGCGACGGCCACCGCACGCTCGGCGGCGGCGACGTCCTCTTCGGCGCCGCGCACGGCCGCGACCGCGTCGGCCAAGGGGGCCCCGACCGCGACGGCCACCGCGACCGCACGGCGGCACCGCGGGGGCA
>SLDB01000016.1 GCA_007125475.1 Nitriliruptoraceae bacterium
CCCGCCGGGCCAGTTCCACCTGGGACAGCCCTCGCGCCAGCCGGTTGCGGCGGATCGCCTCACCCAGCCGTGGCCGGCCGGGGGTCAGTGGCCCGGCGGCCTGCAGCCCGCCGTCGCGCAGCTGCAACCGCAGATGGCGGCCCACCGTCGTGGGAGAGCGACCGGCCGCCACCTCGACCTCCGCCTCCACCTCCTCGCCGGAGCCGGAGAGCCGGACGACGACCTGGGTGATCTCGGCGATGCGGTCCATGAAGTCGCGGTCGTGCTCGTTGGCGTCGAGGAGCCACATCGCCACGCTGCGACGTCGGTAGAGGCGGGGGCAGATCGTGAGGAACAGTTCGAGGGCTGCGTCCGGGTGCCAGCGCCGTTGCACGCCCGCCAGCGAGTCGATGAGGAAGGTCGCGCCAGCGCCGACCTCCTCGTCCGCACGCTCGAGCAGGCGGATCGGCGATCCCGATGGCACGCCTGCCTGGCGGAGGTCCAGCAGATGCCCGGCTGGTGGCACGACATCAACCCCGCGCTGCTCGAAGGCGACGACCACGAGCGGCCCGTCGTTCGCCACCGCCTCGCCGAAGGCGCGGCCGACAGCTTCGAGCACGGAGCTGTGGTCGGCCACCACCACGAGGTTGTCGCCGACACGTACGCCGTCGATGAGGTCGTCCAGCAGTGGCGTACCGGTCGTGAGCATCGGGCCGGCGAGTGCGGCACCGTCGAACCCTCCCATGGTGTCGCCTCCGCGAGGTTCAGTGGCTCCGTCGCCGGTCGAGGACCCGGACCCGGTAGCTGCCCATGGGTGCGGTGACCACCACGTCGTCACCGATGCGCGAGCCGAGCAGCGCCTGCGCCAACGGCGCATCGACCGAGATGTGCCCATGGTCGGCGTCGGCTTCGACCGGGTGGACCAGAACGATGCGACCTCGGTCTCCGTCGTCGTACGCCACCTCGACCTCGTCCCCCAGTTCGACGATGTCGGGATCCTCAGCCACGGCGGCGACGGCGACCGATCCTTTCAGTGCTTCTCGAAGCCTGGCGATCCTCTCCTGAAGGCGGAATCGCTGGGCGAGGTCCTCGTCCTTGTTCTCCGCCGCTCCCAGCTGCCCCTCCAGCTCGGCCAGCTGGGAGCGGGCGGCGGCGAGCTGCGTCTCGAGTCGCCGGCGTCCGTCGGCCGTCAGCACGATCAGGCCCCCAGCACCACCCGGGCTTGGCGTGAGGTTCACCGCATCTCCTTGCGCTCATCGCACAGTCATGAACTCAGAGTTCATATTAACAGAGAGTAATGAAGCCTAGGTATCAGACATCACGTGGCTGTGGCGTCGGACGCTGACGAGAAGCGCCACGATGGAGAACGACGCATCAATGCGACGCGCACACCGGCGATGGCCCCGCCAATCGGGAGACGCTGCTCGTTGCCACCAAGGCCTGCGGGCGGGCCTCGATGCGAAAGCGCTGCGCCTCGGCGACCGCGATCACGCCCGTTCGCATCAGTACCTCATCAGTATCAGTAACACACGGAGTGCAGGTCATGGCCGAGAGCACCTTCACCTTCCGCGTCGATGGTGAGCTCAAGGCCGCGTTCGCCGAGGTGGCTGCAGGCCAGGAGCGAACGGCCGCACAGCTTCTGCGTGTGCTGATGAAGGACGCCGCGCACCGCGACCGTGAGCTCCGGGAGCACGACCGCTGGTTTCGCCGCGAAGTCGAACTCGCGCTCACCGAAGCAGACGACGCCGCCACGGCACGTCTGGCTCACGAGTCGGTGCGTTCCAACTGGCAGCAGCAACGCGCAGCGATCGAACGACAGACAACCGGACGTCCTGCGTGAGGATCGAGTGGCTCCCTGAGGCCGCCCGCAATCTGACCGCGCAGCTCGAGTGAATCGCCGAACAGGCCCCGTGGACGGCAACCAGCCTCGGTGATGCCGTCCATGCCGTGGTGGGACGGCTCGCCGAGCATCCCGCGATCGGACGCCCCGGCCGTGTCCCCGCGACGCGGGAACTGGTGGTCGTCGCAACTCCCTACGTCGTCGCGTACCGCAGCAACTGCGGCGACTGCCCGAGGAGGGAGCGCCGACGGGACCGTGAGCCCACCGCCGACTCCCCTGAACCTCATCGACCACCACGAGCCCGGCCACGGTGCGACATCGCCGGCCCACCGATGCCGTCGTGGCCCGCAGCACCGGAGACGTCCCCGTTGACGGCGCTCCGCCATCCGCAGATGCTGAGGCGCGGGGGTGTGTGGTGCGGCGTGAGTCTTCGAGACGGGCGTTGAACCGGAGCATCGCCAGGGCACGACCACCGGACACCCCGCACGAAAGGAGCAGCGGTGCGACCTGCTCTCCCCCCACCCGGATCGTTGGGGTTGCCGTTCCTCGGCGAGACGATGAAGCTCCCCGCCGACCCGTACGTGTTCACGATGTCACGCACCCGTCAGCACCGCGGCGTGTGGAAGACCCGGATCCTCGGCGACACCGTGGTGTTCTTCGCGGGCCCCGACGCGTTCTCGAGCTTCGCCGACCCCGACAACTTCGCGCGCCGGGGCGCGTCGCCGAAGGCGTTGGAGAAGATGCTGCACCCCGACGCGGTGATCCTCCTCGACGACGAGCGCCACGAGGTGCGTAAGCACGCGCTGCTCTCGGCCTTCACCGACGAGGCCCTCGAGAGCTACCTGCCCGGCGTCTTCACGGTGTTCCGGCGGTTCGCGGACGGGTGGTCGGTGCGGGGTGAGCAAGAGCTCGGACGCGATCTCCCCCAGGTCGGATTCGACGTCGCCGACCACCTGTTCGCCGCCACCGATCCCAACACCAGCGACCGCCAGCACGCCGCTGACCTGGCGGTGTTCGTCAAGGGGCCCTGGCCCCACCGGTGAATCTGCCGTTCACCGCCTACGGCAAGGCCTTGTGCGCGCGCGACCGGCTCCGCGCGCACATCGCGGCGCGGGTCGCCGACGTCGGTGGCGAGCGTGCCGGCACGGTGCTCGGCGCAGTGAGCTCGGCACGCGGCCCCGCCGGCAAGCAGCTCACCGGCGAGGAGCTCGAGATCGAGTTGCTGCACTTCTACTTCGCGGCGCACGCCGGGCTCACCGCGGTGCTGGCCTGGCTGCTGGTGGTGCTCGGCGAGCGACCGGATCTCGCGGGCCGGATCCGCGACGAGGCCGACGCGGTGCTGAGCGACGGCACGCCGACGCTGGCCGAGATCCGGCAGTTGTCGCTGGCACGGGCCGGGTCGCGGGAGGTCCTGCGCACCTACCCGATCGTGCCGTTCACGCTGTTCGGCGTCGCCAAGCGGGACGTCGAGGTGGATGGCTACCGCACCGAGGCCGGCTGGAAGGGTGCGGGAGCGATCTGGGCGACGCTGCAGGACGGCTCGACGTTCACCGACCCGCCCACGTTCCACGCCGAGCGGCTGGGAGACGAGAGCTTCGCGGCGCTCCCGGAGAACGCCCACGTGACGATGGGGGGCGGCGCCCACCGCTGCGCAGGGGCGGCGCTGGTGCAACTGCTGATGCCGGCTTTCCTCGCGTGGTTCGCCCGGCGGTACGACTGGGAGTACCCGGCGCAGGACGCCACCCCGTCCGGCCAGGGCATCGGCCCGCTCCCCAGAAGCCTGGTGCGGGGGACGGTCACCCCGCGCAGCTGACCGCGAGCTGGCCGAGCGTGCTCCGGCGTTCCCCACAACGCCGGGGGACCCGCCGGCAAGATGAACGTGGCCATCGGGGAGGTGACCATCGAGCGCGAGGAGTTGCGCGAGGAGGTGCTGAGGCTCCTGCGGCACTACGCCTTCGAC
>SLDB01000288.1 GCA_007125475.1 Nitriliruptoraceae bacterium
AGGCGCGGGGTGTGGGCGATCACCCCGATGTTGCACGTGTCCCCCTTGTCCCCGGAGCGGACGTAGGCGATGTCGGCGAGTCGGCGGCGCACGGGTCTCACACCTCCTCGATGTGGTGGGTGGTGGCGACCAGCCCCCGCGGGACGAGCGTCGGCCACCCGGCGATCACCGGCCGGGGCCGCATCGGCACCCCGAACGCCGTCCCCACCGCGCCACGGATCCACAGCAGGCTGCACTCGCGGCGGACCTGCTCGGCCGCCGCACGCGTTGGCGTGCGCGCGGCGATCCGCAGCCCGACCTCGGGGGGTTCGGTGTCGACGGTGACCTCCGTGCCCGGGGCGGTGCTCCCCAGCGCCCCCACCCCGATGAGATCGATCCGTAACTCGTCGACGGGGACGTGGTTGCGTTCCAGGCGGCGACGCACGATCTCGCCGGCGTACTCGGCACGCCGTCGGGCGTCGGGCCACGGCACCAGCAGCAGCCCCTCCTGGATCCAGCCGTCGCGGTAGCCGACGACGGCCTTCAGGGAGTCCGGCCGGCGTTCACCGGTGGCGCCGGACAACCGCACGCGGTCGCCACCGAGGTCCTCGAGGGCGAGGCTGGTGATGTCCAGCACGCCATCGGGCATGAGGTAGCGGCGTGGATCATGGATCTCGTAGAGGAGGTGCTCCTTGACGGTCCACTCGTCGATCAGTCCGCCGCTGCCGGGGACCTTCGAGATGGTGAACGCCCCGTCGGAGCCGAACTCGGCGATCGGGTACCCCATCGCCCAGGGCTCGGGGACGCGTTCCCACTGCGAGGACATCCCCCCGGTGCTGCAGCACGAGCACTCGAGGAGGTGACCCATCGCGATCGCGGCCGCGATCAGGTCGGGGTCGGTGGTGTCGAGGTCCCAGCCGAACTCGTGCAGCACCGGGCCGACATACAGCGCGGTGTCGGAGGCCCGCCCGGTGAGCACGACGTCGGCCCCGTCGTCGAGGGCGTCGCGGATCCCGTCGGCCCCGACGTAGGCGTACGCCCCGACGACGCGGTCGGCGATCCGGTCGAAACCGACCTCCCCGGTGTCGAGGTTCCGCGGCTCCCACCCACTTGCCTGCAACTCGTCGAGGCGGTCGGTGAGCTCGTCACCGGTGACGGCGCCGACCCGCAACCGGGGGGCGCCGGCTCGCCTGGCGGCCTCGGCGACGGCTCGAGCCCCGGCCCGCGGGTTCGCCGCTCCGGCGTTGGTGACGAGGTGGCCGCCGTCGGTGAGCCAGGGCAGGAGCGCCTCGACCCAACCGACGACGTCCGGGGTGAACCCGGCCTCGGGATCCCGCTCCCGCTGGCGGTGGAAGAGGAACATCGTGAGCTCGGCGAGGACGTCGAAGCACAGGTACGACACGTCACCGTGCTCGGCGAGCTCGACCGCCGGGTCGAGGGCGTCACCCCACATCGAGCCCGCTCCGCCGAGGCGCAGCGGGGACGCCCGGGTCACCGACATCGACGCTCCCTCCCCGGGCCCTGTCTCCGGGCCCTCTCCCCGGGCCCCACCCGGCCGGACCGTTCCCGCGGACCCCCACGCCGGGGAGTCTAGAGTCCGGTGCACCGATTCCGCGGCCCGCGGTGTCGGCGGCGCGGGAGGGTGTGGTGGAGTTCGAACTGTCCGAGGAGCAACGCGCGTTCCGCGACGTGCTCCGCCGCTTCGCCGACGAACGCATCGCGCCGGTGGCCCGTGACTGGGAGCTCAGCGGACGCCACCCGACCGAGATCGTCGACGGGCTCGCCGAGCTGGGGCTGTTCGGGATCCTCGTCCCCGAGGAGTACGGCGGGCTCGCGCTCGACGCCGTGTCGTACGGGATCGTGTTCGAGGAGATCAGCCGGGCCTGGATGGGGATCGCCGGGTTCCTCGGCACACACTCGCTGGCGACGAACCTGCTCACCCGGTTCGGCACCGACGAGCAGCGGCGCGCCCACCTGCCGGACCTGGCGGCCGGTCGTCGCATCAGCGCGCTGGGGCTCACCGAGCCGGGCGCCGGCAGCGACCTGCAGGGGATCACCACCCGCGCGGTGCGTGACGGAGACGCCTACGTGCTCAACGGGGTGAAGACGTGGCTGACGAACGCCGCGATCGCCGAGCCGATCGTCGTGCTGGTGGTCACCGATCCAACCGCCGAGCCGCGGCACCGCGGGCTGAGCCTGTTGCTGGTCGACGCGGGCCTCGACGGCGTCGAGATCAGCGGCGACATCCCCAAGCTCGGCTACCACGGCACCTCCTCACACGAGGTGGCGTTCACCGATGTGCGGGTCCCGGCCACCGCGCTCCTCGGCGGTGAGGAGGGCCTGGGGTTCAAGCAGGCCGTGTCCGCCCTGGAGATCGGGAGGGTGAACATCGCCGCCCGCAGCGTCGGGCTCGCCCGGGCCAGCTACGACGCCGCGGTGGCCTACGCCACCCAGCGCGAGGCGTTCGGCCACCCAATCGCCGAGTTCCAGGCGATCCAGCTCAAGCTCGCCGACATGGCCACCGAGTTGCAGGCCGGCCGGCTGATGTGGCACTGGGCCGCAGCGGCGATGGACGCCGGCGGACGCAGCGATCTGCAGACCGGGATGGCGAAGCTGTACTGCTCGGAGATGGCGTTGCGTGCCTCGCTGACGGCGCTGCGGGTCCACGGGGGGTACGGCTTCTCGCAGGAGTTCGAGGTCGAGCGCTACTACCGCGACGCCCCGCTGATGGCGATCGGTGAGGGGACCAGCGACATCCTCAGGATCGTGATCGCCCGACGCCTGATCGCCGGTGAGGCCCTGTCGTGATCCGCTGGTGACCCGCTGGCGAGCAGCGGCGGCGGCGAGCATCTACGTTCCCAGCGGACGTGAACACCAGTGACCGAGGAGCGACGCACCGTGGTGAACATCAACGATCTCAAGATCTCCAGCCAGGACTTCGCCCCCAACGGCCGGATGGACGACCGGCATGCCCAGGACCGGGAGAACCTCCCGCCCACGCTGGTCATCGAAGGGGTCCCCGAGGGCACCGTCGAGCTCGCGGTGATCTGCCACGACCCGGACGCCCCGCTGCCCCGCGGTTTCACCCACTGGCTGCTGTACGGCATCCCTGCCGACACCTCCGAGATCGGGCCCGGGGCCGACGAGGCGTACCGGTCCGGGATCACCGACTTCGGCGAGGCGGGGTACGGCGGACCGCGCCCTCCGGCCGGGCACGGTGAGCACCACTACTACTTCTGGGTGTACGCGCTGTCCCGCCCGGTCGAGGGCACCCCGTCGCGTGCCGAGTTCCTCGACCGGTACGCCGACGCGATCATCGAACAGAACCGCGTCAAGGGCGTGTACCAACGGTGAGGGGCCAGGGGCCGGCGCCGGTGCTGTCCGGCTCACCCGCACGTGGGGCCGTCACCGGCGCCACCGCCCGCAGGAGGCGCGATGTCCAGCAGGGACGTGCTCCAGACCGACCACCGTTGGCTCGACCAGGAGACCCTCGACGAGGTCCGCGCCCACGTGCCGATGGTGTACGTGGAGGCGGTCCCCGTCCGGGTCGACCACCTCGGCCGGATCGTGCGTGTCGGGTTGCTGCTGCGCGCCCAGGCCGATGGCCGCATATCCCGATCGGTCGTCGCCGGCCGGGTGCTGTACGGCGAAGCACTCCGCGACGCCCTGTGGCGTCACCTGACCAAGGACCTGGGGCCCGAGGCGTCGCCGCAGATCCCCGTCGGCGTCGCACCGTTCACCGTCGCCGAGTACTTCCCCGACGCGGAGACCTCCGGGTTCCACGATCCGCGGCAGCACGCGGTGGCGCTCGGCTACCTGGTGCCGTGCGAAGGCGAGTGCGCACCGTCCCAGGACGCCCTCGACCTGGCCTGGCTCTCCCCCGCCGAGGCGTTGACGGACGAGGTCGCCGCCGAGATGTCGGGGGGGCACGGCCGGCTGGTGAGGCGCGCACTGGCGTTCGCCGGGCAGCTGCCCTGACCACCTCGCCGGCCGGGGACCGACACCGGGCGGGGCGGGGCGAGGCGGGGCGGGGTCACGCGAACACGATCGTGCGCAGCTCAGTCATCTCCTCGACGGTGTAGGCCGGCCCCTCGCGGGTGTTCCCCGAGTCCCGCAGGCCCCCGTAGGGCATCTGGTCGGCACGCCAGGTCGGGGTGTCGTTCACGATCACCCCGCCGAAGTCCAGGACCTCGGTGGCACGACGGGCGACGGCGAGGTCGTTGGTGAAGATCGCGGCGTGCAGCCCGTACCGGGTGTCGTTCGCCCGGGCGAACGCCTCGTCGACCTCGTCATGGACGTCGACGACGACCACGGGACCGAACACCTCCTCGCGGCAGACGCGGGCGTCGGCGTCGACGTCGGCGAGCACCGTCGGCCGCAGCACACCGGCCGTGTCGACGTCGCCACCGACGACGATCCGCGCCCCGCCGGCGACCGCCTCCTCGATCCACGTGCGGACCCGGTCACGGTTGCCCTCGTCGATGAGCGCCGAGACCTGGGTGGCCTCGTCGAGGGGGTCACCCACGACGAGGTCGGCCACCTCGGCGGCGAGGGCGTCGAGGAAGCCGCCGGCCACGTCACGGTGGACGTACACCCGTTGCACCGAGATGCACGACTGCCCGGCGTGACTCGTCGCGGCCACCGCGATCTTCGCCGCGGCCGCCGCGATGTCGGCGTCGGGCTGCACGATCACCGGGGCGTTGTTGCCGAGCTCCAGGGAGACCTTCTTCCGGGGTGCCGCCGAACGGATCCCCCACCCGACCTCCGGAGAGCCGGTGAACGTGATCATCGCGACGTCGTCGTGATCGACGAGGGCCGCCCCGACCTCCCGGCCCGACCCGGTGACGACGTTCAGCCACCCACCGGGGAGCCCGCACTCGTCGAGGAGGAGCTCGGCGAGTCGGATGGCGGAGAACGGCGTCTGGCTCGCCGGCTTGAGCACCACCGCGCACCCGGCCGCGATCGCCGGTGCGAGCTTGTGCGCGACCAGGTTGAGGGGGAAGTTGAACGGCGTGATCGCCCCCACCACGCCGATCGGGACCCGGCGGGCCACGCCGAGGCGGCCCTCCCCGGCCGCGGACGCGTCCAACGGGACCTCGTGACCGGCCAGACCACGGCACGCCGCCGCCGAGAACCGGAACGTCGAGGTGCACCGCTGCACCTCCGCACGGGCGGTGACGATCGGCTTCGCGGCCTCGCGGGCGATCACCCGGGCGAACTCCTCGGCCCGGGCGGGGTCAGCCAGCAGCTCGGCGACCGCGTCGAGGACCTCGGCACGACGCCACGCCGGCAGCGGCGCCTGACGCATCGCGGCGCGTGCCGCGGCCACGGCACGTTCGACATGGCCGGCGTCGCACACCGGGACCACGCCGATCTCCTGGCCGTCGTAGGGCGCGTGGATCGGCGCCGAGGTGCTCGTCGTCACCGCCTCGCCGTCGATACGGACCGGGTGCTGAGACATCGTCTCCTCCGTGTCGTGGTCGCTGAGGGCGTTCGCCGACGCCGGCTCAGAGCGGTAGCAGGACCCCCGGGTTCAACACGCCGTCGGGGTCGAGCGCGGATTTCAGGGCACGCATCGCGGCGATCTCGGCGTCACTGCGCACCAGGTGCAGGTAACCGGTCTTGTGCCGTCCGACGCCGTGCTCGGCGCTGATCGAGCCCCCGAGCTCGACGACGAGGCCGAGGACCGCATCGTCGACCGCGGTGTCATCGGGGTCGGGACCGACGACGTTGACGTGGAGGTTGCCGTCACCGAGGTGTCCGAACACGATCAGCCGCGCCCCCGGTGCCGCCCCCTCGACGACCTCCGGGAGCCGGTCGGTGAGGCTCGGCAGCGTCGCCAAGGGCACGGAGACGTCGAACTTGTGCGGGACCGCGTCCATCGCCGAGATCGTCTCGGTGTGGGCCTCCCGGAGGTGCCAGAGCCGTTGCCGGCCCGGGCCGTCGGCGGCGACGGCGGCGTCGCGGAGCTCGGGGGCGTCACCGAGGACTGCGGCAAGGCCGTCCATCGGGTCGCTCCGACCCGCGACCTCGACGAGGAGGTAGGACGGGTGCGGCGTGCCGAACGGCTGGCTGGCGCCGGTGTGCGCGACGACCAGTTCGACCCCCTCGTGGTGGATGAGCTCGATCGCCTCGATCCCGTCGACGCCGTCGCGGAGCCGCCGGTACAGCTGCAGCGCCTCGGGCACCCCGTCGACGGCCAGCAGCGCGACGACCCGGTGCTCGAGGCGTGGAACGAGCCGGAGCACCACCCGGGTGACGATCCCCAGCGTCCCCTCGCTGCCGATGAGGAGGGCACCGAGGTCGTACCCGACGGTGTCCTTGACCAACCCGTCGAGGCGCCGGATCACCGACCCGTCGGCGAGGACGGCCTCGAGGCCGACCACCTGGGCCCGGGTCGTGCCGTACCGCACCACCCGGATCCCACCGGCGTCGGTCGCCACGGTCCCACCGACGGTGGCCGAGTCGCGAGAGGCCATGTTCACCCCGTACGCCAACCCGGCGGCGGCCGCGTGCTCGTGCAGGGCGGCGAGGGTGACACCGGCACCGACCGTGACGTGGGCCGCGAGGGTGTCGACCTCACCGAGCTCGTCGAGCCGCCCGAGCGAGACGACGACCTCACCTCCCCGAGGGGTGCTACCCCCGACCAGGCCCGTGTTCCCCCCCTGGGGGACGACCGCGGCACCGTGCCGCGCGCAGGCTCGGACCACCGCGGCGACCTCGTCGGTGTCGGCGGGCCGGACCACGCACCGGGCCTCGCCGTGCCACCGCCGTGTCCAGTCGGATTCGTACGCCGCGGTGAGGGAGGGGTCGGTGAGGACGTGACGCTCACCGACCGCGTCGACGAGGTCGGTGACGAGGTCGTCGCTGGGGTTCACGGCGTGCTCCTGGGTGCGGGCCGGCGGTGCTCAGGTGGTGTGCCGTCGGGGGCGACCGGGGTGGCGGCGAGCGGGGTGTCGACGAGCCTACGCGTGGCCTACACCAGGAGCCGGGAGACGGCGTCGTCGAGGAGGAACCATCCCTGGGTGGTGCAACGAAACCGTCCGCAGGCGGTCTCGACCAGCCCCGCGCCGAGCGCGTCCTCGAGGCCGAGTGGACTCACCGGCGGGGTGTCGTTGGGGTGCAGCCCCTCGGCGAGCCTCAGACCGAGCATGAGGCGTTCGACGGCACGTGCGCCGTCGTCGAGGACCTCGTCGCCGGTCACCGCCGGCGACGGTCCGGGTCCCAGGTGCCGACCGGACTCGACGGCCTCCAGGTAGCGCGGCGTCGATCGGGTGCTCCACCACCGCCGGCCGGCGAGGTGGCCGTGGGCGCCCACACCGCAGCCGAGGTAGTCGCCGTGCCGCCAGTACAGGGTGTTGTGCCGGCTGCGCCGGGCCGGACCGCGGGACCAGTTCGCCACCTCGTACTGCTCGAACCCGGCGGCCGCCAGGTGCCGACGGGCGGTGTCGAAGCGGGTGCGCTGCACGTCGTCGTCGGGGGCCGGGAGGGCACCGTCGGCGACCTGGCGCCCGAACGGGGTGTTCGCGTGCACCGTCAGCGCGTACGCCGAGACGTGGTCGACACCGGCGGCGGTCGTGGCGGCGAGGGTGGCCTCCCAGTCGGCGTCCGACTCCCCGGGAGTGCCGTAGATCACGTCCAGGCTCACCGAGGAGATCCCGGCGGCACGTGCGAGGGCGACCGCCTCGGTGGCGGCACCGGGGGTGTGACGCCGCTCGAGCACCGCCAGGACGTGGTCGGCGAACGACTGGGCCCCCATCGACAGGCGCGTGACCCCGACGTCGGCGAGCGCGGACATCAGGTCGTCGGAGGCCGTCTCCGGGTTGCACTCGACGGTGAGCTCGACGTCGCCGGCGACATCCAGCTCCTCGGTGACCCCACGGAGGAGTTCGGCGATCAGGTCCGGCGGCAGCAACGTCGGGGTCCCGCCGCCGACGAAGACCGACGTCACGGCCGGCCAGGCGTCGTCGAGGTCGTCGCCGGGCGGTGCGTGGGCACGTCGGCCGGCGGCGACCTGTCGAGCCAGGTCTGCACGGACGGCGGCGACGTACCGTCCGAACAACTCCCGGCGCTCGGCGGACGAGGTGCCACCGACCGCCTCGGTGGCGAAGTCGCAGTACCCGCACCGGTGGTGGCAGAACGGCACGTGCAGGTACACCCCGAACCCGGCGGCGCTCCCGCTCTCGACCGGGTCGGTGATCCAGCGGCGCGCGGTGTCGGTCGGCACCCTCAGCCCCACGGGTCGGTGGCGAGCCGGCTGCGCACCGACTCGGTGAGCTCGGGGTCGGCGGTCGTGGTCAGCAGCCGTGCCGGGAACCGGGAGACCTCGTGCAGCGCCCGCACCCGGTGGCAGTCCTCCACGAGGAGGAACAACGCCCCCTCGCCGTCGGCGAGTTCCTCACCGAGGCGCCGCATCTCGTCGTCGTCGATCCCGTAGTCGCGGAGTCGGGCGAACAGCCCGCCGGCGGCGGCGCCGAGCGCACCGCCGATCAGCGGCCCCCCGGGGCCGGCGAAGAGCCCGGCGAGGACACCGATCCAGGCCCCGCCCAGCGCTCCCTGCGACGGCGAGACATCCTTGGTCTGGGTGATCCGCACCCGGCCCCGGACACGGGCGACGACCGCGGCGTCCTCGAGCTGCAGGTGCGACCGTGCCACGAGCCGCATCGCCGCCAGCAGCGCCTCCTGGGCCTGCAGCGAGGTGTCGAACGCGAACGCCCACAGGGTCGCGTCGGCGCCGCTGGGGGCCGCACGGTTCTGGGCGACCACGGCCTGCTCGTCGTCGGTGAGGGCGTCGGCGAGGTCGCGCGCGGCGCGGGGTGCCTCATCGGGCGGCGTCGGCGGCGTGGCCGGCCCGTCGGGGACCGAACGCTCCGCCCCGCGGTCCGCTTCACCTGCCACCGGGCCGTTCACCCGTCCCGGCGGGCAGGTGCGGTGCGCAACGCGGAGACGAACGCCTCCGGCGGCACCTCGACCGAACCCACCGACTTCATCTTCTTCTTGCCTTCCTTCTGCTTCTCCAACAACTTCCGCTTCCGGGAGACGTCGCCGCCGTAGCACTTGGCCAGGACGTCCTTGCGTTTGGCCTTGATCGTCTCGCGGGCGATGATCTTCGACCCGATCGCCGCCTGCACCGGCACGTCGAACAGCTGCCGCGGGATGAGGTCCTTGAGCTTCTCGGTCATCTGCTTCCCGAACGCGTAGGCCTCGTCGCGGTGCACGATCGAGGAGAACGCGTCGACCGGTTCACCGTTGAGCAGGACGTCGACGCGGACCAGGTCGGCGTCGACGTACTCGCCCCGGTGGTAGTCCAGCGAGGCGTATCCGCGGGTCATCGACTTCAGCTGGTCGAAGAAGTCGGTGATGATCCCGGCCAACGGGAGGCGGTAACGCAGCTCGACCCGGCCCTCGGTGAGGTAGTCCATCGCGACCATCTCGCCACGACGACCCTCGCACAGCTGCATCACCGGGCCGACGTACTCCGACGGGGTGAGCACCATCGCGTCGACCGTCGGCTCGGCGATCGAGGCGATCTCGTTGGGCGCGGGGAGCTGTTGGGGGTTGGCGACCTCGACGACCGCCGGCTCGCCGGTCTCCGGGTCCGTGGTGTGCTCGAGGGTGACCCGGTAGCGCACCGACGGCGCGGTGGACACCAGCGGGATGTCGAACTCACGGTCGAGGCGCTCGCTGATGATCTCCAGGTGCAGCAGCCCCAGGAACCCGCAGCGGAACCCGAACCCCAGCGCCGCGGAGGTCTCGGGTTCGAAGGTGAACGAGGAGTCGTTCAGCCGCAGCTTGTCGAGGGCGTCCCGCAGCGACGGGAAATCATCGGAGTCCACCGGGTACAACCCGGAGAACACCATCGGCAGCGGTTCGCGGTATCCGGGGAGCGGCTCGACGTCACGGGCACCCTTCCCCGCCAGGGTCACGGTGTCACCGACCTTCGCCTGGCTGACCTCCTTGATCGCCGCGGAGAACATCCCGACCTCGCCGACCCCCAGGGCGTCGATCGGGGTCTCCTCCGGCGAGTACACGGCGAGGTCGTCGATCTCGCCCTCGAACCCGGTGGCCAACAGGCGGATCTTCGACCCCGGCTTGAGCTCACCGTCGACGACGCGGAGGTAGACCAGGGTGCCTCGGTAGGCGTCGTAGACGGAGTCGAAGATCAACCCGCGGGCCGGGCCGAGCGGGTCCCCCGCCGGGTGGGGGACCCGGTCGACGATCGCGTCGAGGACGGCGTCGACCCCGTCGCCGGTCTTCGCCGAGATCCGCAGCACGTCGTCGGCGTCTCCGCCGATCACCGAGGCCACCTCGCGCGCCACGTCGTCCGGGCGCGCCGCCGGGAGGTCGATCTTGTTCAGCACCGGGATGATCTCGAGGTCGGCCTCGAGCGCGAGGTAGAGGTTCGCCATCGTCTGGGCCTGCATCCCCTGTGCCGCGTCGACGAGCAGCACCGCCCCCTCGCACGCGTTCAGGGCCCGGGAGACCTCGTAGGAGAAGTCGACGTGCCCGGGGGTGTCGATGAGGTTGAGGAGGTACTCGTCGGCGGCGTCGCCAAGAGGCTTGTACGGCAGCCGCGCGGTCTGCGCCTTGATCGTGATCCCGCGCTCGCGCTCGATGTCCATCTTGTCGAGGTACTGGGCCCGCATCGTGCGCGCGTCGATGAGTTCGGTTCGCTGCAGCATCCGGTCCGCCAGCGTCGACTTGCCGTGGTCGACGTGGGCGACGATGCAGAAGTTGCGGATGCGCTCGATCGGGTACGTCACGGCGGTGCGCGGCCTCCTCCTCGGCGAGGCGGGCGCGTGCGCCCGGTCGACGGGAGCGTACCGGTGGGGGCGGACGCCCTCCGGTCCTCGCCGATGCCGTCGGGGGGCGTGCCCGCGTGAGCGCCGCGCGAGGCCCGTGAGAGGATCGGTGACGGCGCACCGGGGCGGCGTCTACGGTCACCACCGGCCACCCCCGCGCGATCCTCGGCGGGTGGGCCAACGCCCCGGGCCCGCCCGGCCCCCACCCGAACGTCCCGGAGTCGACATGCCCGCCAACCGCCTCTCCGACGACCGCGTCCACGTGCCCGGCTACCTCAACACCGCCTCGGTGGGGTTGCCGAGCCACGCCACGGCGGCCGCGATGCACGACACCGTCGCCCGGTGGCACCAGGGGGTGTTCGCCCCCGCGGAGGCGAACCAGGCGGTGGCCGAGTGCCGGGAACGTTTCGGGCACCTCGTCGGTGCCGACCCGGCCGACGTCGCGATCGCCACCCAGGTCTCGACGATGGTCGGCGTCGTGGCGACCTCGCTGCCGGCGGGTGCCCGCGTGGTGTGCGCCGATCAGGAGTTCACCTCGGTCCTGTTCCCGTTCCTCGCACGAGCCGACCTCGACGTCGACCTCGTCCCCCTGGAGAACCTCGTCGACGCGATCGACGACGACACCGACCTCGTCGCGTTCGCCGTCGTCCAGTCGGCGGACGGGCGCATCGTCGACGTCGACGCGGTGAGCCGCGCCGCCGCTGCCCACGGGGCGCGTACCCTCGCCGACGCGACCCAGGCATGCGGGTGGTTGCCGGTGGACGCCGGTCGTGTCGACTACCTCCTCGCCGCCGCCTACAAGTGGCTCACCGCCCCCCGCGGCAGCGTGTTCTTCGTCGCCGACGCCGATGCACGCTCGCACCTGACACCGGCGCTGGCCGGGTACTACGCCGCCGACGACGCCGACAACCCGCACTTCGGGCCACCGCTGCGGCTGTACGACGACGCACGCGGTTTCGACATCTCCCCGGCGTGGTTCTCCTGGGTCGGGACGGCCACCGCACTGGCCGACCTCGAGCGCCTCGGGGTGAAGGCGGTGCACGAGCACGACGTCGCCCTCGCCGCCGCCGTACGCGACGCCCTCGAGCTCCCCGAGACGGGCTCGGCGATCACGTGTGTGCCGGTCTCCGAGGCACAGACCGCCGCTGCGCGGGCGGCCGGGATCCGGGCCGGGGTCCGACTCGGTCGGTTGCGGTTGGCGTTCCACCACTACAACAACGACGACGACGTCGACCTCGTCGTCGACGTCCTGCGGTCGTCCGCGGGCTGAGCGCCACGAGCGCGCCGCACCCCGGACGTCACCTGGCGGGCCGTCGGGGGTGTACAGTCCACACCCCGCCCGTCCGGGGTGTCGCGTTCCTCACACTTGGAACTACCCGTCACGGTGCGGTCACGTAGGGAAACACGATGCCAGAAGGTACTGTCAAGTGGTTCAACGCCGACAAGGGGTATGGCTTCATCTCCCCCGATGAGGGCGGCGAGGACCTCTTCGTCCACTTCTCCGCGATCCAGGTCGACGGGTACAAGACCCTCGACGAGGGGCAGAAGGTCGGATTCGAGGTGACGCAGGGCCAGAAGGGCCCCCAGGCGAGCGACGTCCGTCCCGTCTGAGCGCACCCGGTTCTCACGACCGACGACGACCGCTGTCCGGGTCGCTAGAGGTCGAGGTGAAGCCCCGCTCCGGCGGGGCTTCCTGCATGACGCCCCGGCACCACGCCCTCGACGGCACCCGAGACCGAACCCGACGGTGACGAGTGGCAGGCACGTGAGCGCACCCCGGCCCGACACCCCGGGCCCCCGCCCGGGTGACCGACGGCACCCGGGTCCGACGCCGCCGCCCGGGTGGCGCGATCACGCCTGGGCGGGCCTGGCCGGTGCCGTGGCCGTGGTCACCGCGGTCCAGTTCGTCCGCCTCGCCGTGACGTTGTCCAGACTGGACACCGGACCCTCCGGCGCCGGGGCCCTGCTGGGGTTCGTGATCACGGTCGCGTGGCTCCTCACCGCGTACTGGGTGGTGATGGGGTGCTGGCGGCGCAGTGTCTGGGGCTGCCCGTTCGCCCACACCTTCGATGCCGGCACCGACCGGTGCCCCCGCCACGCGGTCGTCGACGATGTCACGCTCCCCGGCGACGAGGGGTGACCGCACACCGGCGGGCACGTTGCCGTGGAGCCGATCGCGCTGGTATCGTGCGTCGAAGGGATCGCCCCGATGCGTCGCGTCAGCGTCTGATCCGTCGCCGGTCCTCCGTCGCGACCGGTGCCCACGGTGGTCCCCGGACCGCGGGCGCCCTCGCGATCCATGTCCTCGGCCCGACTCCGTGGCCCGACGCCCACACGAGCACGAGACGAGTTCACGCATGGCGAACATCAAGTCCCAGATCAAGCGCAACCGGCAGAACGAAGCCGCCTACCAGCGCAACCGCGCCGTGCGCTCCAAGCTGAGGACGCTCACCAAGGGGTTCCGCGCCGCCGTCGACACCGGTGACCGCGACGCGGCCGAGGACGCCTACCGCCAAGCGGCGCGGGCCTTCGACAAGGCCGCCTCCAAGGGCGTCATCCACCGCAACACGGCGGCGAACCGCAAGTCCGGGATGGCCCGGCGCCTCGGCCAGCTGCAGGGCTGACCACGTCGCCGCTGCCCCACCGGCGGCGGTCCCCCGGCGTTCCCTCGCGGGACGAACGGCGTCGACGGAGCACCCCGAGGTGACGGGCTCCTGACACGGCTGCCGGCGTGGGACGACCGAGCCGGCCTATGCTCGCCGGATCCGACCCACGAGGTTCCGTGG
>SLDB01000163.1 GCA_007125475.1 Nitriliruptoraceae bacterium
CGCCACGCGTCGAGGTGCACCTCACCGGCGACGTGGGCGACCTCCCGCCGTCGGTGGCGAGCGCGATCCACCGGATCGCCCAGGAAGCGGTGACCAACGCGCTGCGCCACGCACTGGGGGCCACGCACATCAGCGTCGAGGTATCCGGGGACGCCGAGTGGGTGCGGCTCACCGTCCGCGACGACGGCGCCGCGCCGGCCACCGGCGCACCCGCCCCGGGCTACGGGATCCTCGGAATGATCGAGCGGGCCGCGCTCCTCGGTGGCGAGGTGCGCGCCGGCCCGGATCCGGCCGGAGGCTGGTCGGTCGAGGCGAGCCTTCCCAGGGGTCGTGCCGCCACGGCGCCGCCGGCCGCCGCGCAAGCACCGTCGTGACCACCGCGATCCGGGTCCTCATCGCCGACGATCAGGGGATCGTGCGGGCCGGGTTGTCGATGATCCTCAGCGCCCAACCCGGGATCGAGGTCGTGGGTGATGCCGTCGACGGTCGACAGGCCGTCGCGATGGCCCGGCAGCTGCGGCCCGACGTGTGCCTGTTCGACATCCGCATGCCCAACCTCGACGGGATCGAGGCCACCCGCCAGCTCGCCGGCCCCGGCGTCGCCGACCCGCTCGCGGTGGTGGTCATCACCACCTTCGACCTCGACGAGTACGTCCACGGCGCGCTCAAGGCCGGCGCGCGCGGGTTCCTCCTCAAGGACGCCGGCCCGGAACTCCTCACCCAGGCCGTCCACGCCGCCGCGAACGGCGACGCGTTGATCGCCCCGAGCATCACCGTGCGGCTGCTGGCCGCCTTCGCCGACACGCAGCCCGCTCCACCACCGGCGCCGCTCGTCGAGCCACTCACCAGCCGGGAGGAGGAGGTCCTGCTGTTGGTCGCCGCCGGGCGGACCAACACCGAGATCGCCGACGAGCTCTACATCAGCGTCAGCACCGTCAAGACCCACCTGGCCGCCCTGATGCGCAAGCTCGATGCCCGCAACCGCGTCGAGCTGGCGATGTGGGCCCACGAGACCGGCCGGGTCACGGGGTGACCATCGACATCGGGGTAGTCACCGACATCCCGGGGCGGACCCCGTCTGCCTGCCGCCCGGACCTCGAGGGTTGCCCCGACTTCCACCATCTCGCAGGACGCGTTGGGAGCGGGTTTCAGGAGACGGTGCCCGCGGGCACGACCCATTCGACCGGTTGGCCACTGATGTGGTTGATGCGGTCGAAGTCGGCGTTGTAGTGCAACACGGTCAAGCCCTCGGCCTCGGCGACCGCGGCGATGAGCAGGTCAGGGAGCTTGACGGCCCGATGATGGCCCACGCCGATCAGCGCCTGCTGGACATCGATGGCACGTCGCTCGCTTCGGGGCGAGCCGTAGACGAGCTGGAGCCGTTCGAGAACAGGGAGGTGGGACTCGTCGTGATCGGCGCTCGAGCGCGCGGTGTAGCCGACCTCCAGCCAGGTCACGGCGGTGACGGCGACACGGCCTGCGTCGATCCGCGGGCGTAGGACCGCGCCGACCTCGGGTACCGAGAGTCGCGCAAGGGCCGAAGTGTCGACCAGCCAGGTCGCTGTCGAGCTCACCGGCGCCAAGCCGCTGCCCGGGTGTCTTCGTCGAGCAGGTCGCGGACGGAGGAACCGAACGCGCTGATCTGTTCGTCGGTGAGAGCTCCGCTCTCCTGCTCGTGGGCGTAGCGAGCCAGTAGCTCCCGGAGCAGCGCGTTGCGGCTCACACCGGTTCGTTGGGCGGCAGCGTCGATGCGAGCCAACGTGGCCGGATCGACGTCGCGAACGAGCACGTCAGGCATGGCAGCAACCTCCGATATCGGACTCATGATATCGCGAATGGAGAGGTCCTCAACGGGTACTGAACCCGTTGTGACGTGCCGGCTGAGCTGCCCGGTGCACCGTCCGGTACCGGGGCGCACGGACACGCGCGGCCCTACAGCTCGAGGGCGTTGGTGAGCAGGGTGGCCATCTGGCCGCGGGTCAGCGTGGTGTCGGGTCGGAAGGTGCCGTCGGGGTAGCCGGTGGTGATGCCGGCTGCGGCCAGGGCGTGGATGGCGTCTTCGTGGGTGGTGCCGGTGACGTCGCTGAAGGTGGGATCCCCGGCGTCGGGGTCCTCCTCCGGGTGGCCCGCGTCGGCATCTCCCGGATCGGATCCGCCGGGGGCGCCGGACCCGGGGGACGTCCCGTCGGATGCGGTGGCCCACTCGAACCTTGGCATCACCTCGGCGACCTCCCCGTCGATCTCGCCGGTGATCACGGTGACCGTGCGGCCGTCGGCGAAGTCCGCGGTCACGATCACGCGGGTCGCATCCCGGTAGGAGCCCGAGTCCAGGGGGAACACCACGTCCCACGTCGGATCGCCGGACGGATCGAAGGAGCCGAAGCCCTCCACCGGGATCGGGACCGTGAAGGAACGGTCCGCGGTCATGGGCTCCCCGGACCAACCCACCTCCGCCAGGGTGTCGCCAGGTTCGGCCTCGACGATGACGTTCACGTCGGCGAGGTCGTCCACGTCGCCGTCTTCGACCAGGACGTCCACCTGCAGGCCGTGCAGCGTTCCGGCAGCGGTCTCGACACCGCCGACCCAGGTCGCGCCGTCGATCACGGGTGTGGCGGGGCGTGCCGCCACCTCCACCTCGAGGTCGGAGGTGGTGCCGACGACGTTGAGGTTGTAGGCCTGCGCGAGCCCGTCCACCGTGACGGTGAGGGCGTCACCGACCGCCCAGGGGTCCTGGGGTCGGAACGCGAACCGCTCGGCGAGGAGCTCTCCGGCCGGCGCCACCAGGTCAGCGGAGGCCGGCGCCATCCGTCCGGTGGAGTGGGGCTGCGGGTCGACCGCGACGACCTCGCCGGCGACCGGCTCCCCCGAGCCGGTCTCGGTCACGGTGATGCGCCCGGTGGTGCGGGGAACCCGCATCCAGTGGTCGAAGGTGACCACGATCTCTTCGGGACCGGCCTCGCCATCGGCCCAGGCCTCGACGGCGTCGACCGCGGGGTCGGCCAGCGACACCAGGCCCAGGTGGACGTCGAAGTGCTCGGGGAGCACCCGCAGGACCTCACTGGTCACCGGGTGGAATCCCTCCTTGGCGGCGTGGGTGTGCCACCACCCTTCGGGGACGTCCCAGGCATAGCGGCCGTCCGCCTCGGTCACCTGCGGGTTGACCTGGCCGAACCATTCGGCGTTCCACGGTGTCCAGGACTCCGGGGTGTCCTCGGCGCCCGAGGGGCTCCCCTGAAGCACCGTGACGGTCGCGCCTTCGACCCGGTTGGACTCCACCGCCTCGAACACGTACCCGGCCGGGTCGTAGATCCAGTGCGGCCTGGCGACCGGGATGCCGCTGGCCAGGCGCCGACGACCGTCGCCGCCGTCTTCCTCGAGGTCCCTGCCCTCCTCGTCGAAGTCGCAGTCGGGGTTCGCCCCGATGTCGTCCAGCAGGTCGTCGAACTTCTGGTCGAGCTCCCAGTCGAGGGCGGCGTCCATCGCCACCCCACCCGCGATGATCGCGATCCCACCCAGACCGCCGGTCGCACCGGCGGCCAGGCCGCCGAGCACCATCAGGCCGGCGGACATGATCTGGTAGGCGGCCGCCTCCTTGGCGAGCGCGTCGAGATCGTCGACGATGTCGCCGATCGCGTCGCCGGAGCACGACTCGACCACGTCCTCGAGGATGTCGCCGAGCTGGTCGTACCGGTCGGCGCCGGAGAGGGCGTCGAACACGTTGTTGATGTTGTCACCGGCCGCGACCACCTCGTAGGTGACCCGGATGCCACG
>SLDB01000099.1 GCA_007125475.1 Nitriliruptoraceae bacterium
GGGTGCGACCCGGTCGGCGGATCTCCCATCCGGCACGCGCCGGCTCGTGCGCCAAGGCCAGGTCGGTGCCGATCACCGCGGTCACCCCCGCCTCGGCCGCGGCGGTGACGAACCGCACGGCACCGCCGAGACCGTCACGGTCGGTGAGCGCCACGTGGCTCATCGACGCCGACGCCGCCGCCTGTGCGAGTTCAGCCGGACGGATCGCTCCGTCGCGCAGGGAGTGGCAGGAGCGCGTCGTCAGGTGGGTGAACGGCGGGGGCTGGTGGCCCCGCCCCGGAGAGGATCCGCCACCGGTCATCACACCACCTCACCCCATCGAGACTTCATCGAACACACGTTCGATAAACGTAGCGACGATGCGCGCCGTGGGAAACCCGCACCCGCCCCCGACCCGGCCTCTGCGGCCACCGGTACGGTGACGTCCGTGGCGGAGGTGGCCGTTGGCCCCCTACTCGCCACGTCCGATCGGACCCCCCGGGACGAGGACCGCATGCCACTCCCCGAGCGGATGCGCCGGGTCGCCGAAGAGCTCGCGACGGCTCCGCCGCAGCTGCGTGTGGAGCTGTTGGCCGAGTACGCCGAGCGCGCGACGGGTGCCCCCCGACAGGTGGCGGATCCGGCGGCGTGGCGGGAACGGGTCACCGAATGCCGCACCCCGTTGTGGGTCGCCACGCACGTCGCCGAGGACGGCGGCGTGGAGGTGTGGTTCGAGGCGACGCCGGAGGCCGCGACCGCGCTCGGCTTCGCCGGAGCGCTACGTGCCGGCGTGTCAGGGGCGACGATCGAGGAGGTCCTGGCGATCCCCGAGGACGTGCACCGGACGATGGGCCTCGCCGAGGTGGTCTCCCCGCTACGCCAGCACGGCATGGAGGCGGTGATGGTGCGCATCAAGCGTCAGCTGGCGGCGCGGCAGGTGCCGTCCGCCTGACCGCTCCGCAGCACCACGACCCGTGACCTCCACGTACTAGTCCCACACCCGGTCCAACCGCCAGGCATCGCCGCGCCGCACCAGCTCGTACACGCCGCGCCGATCCTCCGCCACGGCCACGCCCCCCGCCGCCACGGCCACGCCCCCCGCTTCGACACGCCACAGGTCGGTGCGTTCGAGTCGCTCGGGCACGCCGTCGGTGCGACGCCACCATCCGGCGTCCTCGTACCAGTGACCGAGCACGGAGACGACCCGGTAGCGACGCCCCCGCCACCGGAACGCCAGGGGTGCCGCCTGGCGGTCCGACCCTCGCCCCGGCTCGCAGGCGAGCTCCACCTCCTCGATCCGCTCCCGGTACCGCTTCGTCATGCCACGCCTCCGCCGTCTCGCCGACACCGTCCGGGCGATGGCTCGCCACCCCATCGGACGATGAACCGAACAGGTGTTCGATAGACGACGATACGTACCGCCGGTGACACCCGCGAACCGGAGGCGCCCGGTGCGCGCCCGCTGCATCCACACCACTCCCCGCCCATCGCCAGCGCACACCGTCTGCGGCGACACCTCGCTCGAGCACCGTGGCGACCTCTACACGTCGGACGAACGGAGTCCGCGCCGATCCGCACCAGTAGGGTGTCATGCCCGACTTGACGGGCAAGGATGGCCGGATGGCAGCCGCGCTGACGGCGAGGTTCTGCTCGCTCGCCGATGGCTCGAGCATCGCCTTCGCCGAGCGCGGCGAGGGCAGCGCGCTGGTGATGGTGCCGGGCTGGCTGTGCCATCTGGAGCACAACTGGAGCCATCCGGCCGCGGCGAGCGCGCTGGAGAAGCTCTCCGCTGCCCGCCGGTTCGTCTGGTACGACCGACTCGGGTGTGGGATGTCGGATCGGGACGGCTTCGAGCTGTCGCTGGACAACGACGTGGAGCAGCTGACCGCCGTGCTGGACGCGGCCGGCATCCGACGCACCGATCTGGTCGGGTACTCCTTCGGCGTGCCTCCTGCCGCACGGTTCGCGGCCCGGTTTCCCGGACGGGTGAATCGTCTGGTGCTCTACTCCGGTTTCGCCCGTGGCACGGCGATGATGCCGCGTGAGACCCTTCAGGCCTCGACGCAGCTCATCCGGGCGGACTGGGACATGGCCCTTCGGATGCTGGCGTCTCACATGCTGCCAAACGTCAGCTCGGCCGACCTGCGGTGGTTCGCCGGCTTCCAGCAGGTCGCCGCCGAGCCGGAGACGGCGGCGCGACTGCTGGAACACACCTGGTCGATGGATGTCCGCAGCGAACTGGCCGACATCACGGCGCCGACGCTGGTCGTGCACAACCGCGACGACCAGGTGATCCCGGCCTCCGCCGGCGAAGAGCTCGCTGCGGCGATCCCGGGTGCCCGGCTGCATCTGCTCGAGGGCAACGAGCACGACCCCTTCATCCGGGACTCGGGGGCGGTCGTCGAGGCGATCCTCGACTTCGTCGACGGCCGACCCCGCACCTCGGCCACGCCACCTCAGCCACCGACACCGGCGTTGACGCCCCGTGAGCAGGAGGTGCTCACCCTCGTCGCGTCAGGAGCCACCAACGAGCAGATCGCTGCCAGCCTCGGCATCGCGGTCAAGACGGTTGAGCGCCACGTCACCAACGTCTACCGCAAGGTCGGTGCCCGTGGACGCGCCGACGCGACTCGGGCCGCGGTGGCGTTGCAGCTGGTTCCGCCCACCTCGATCGCCTGACGGGCGGAGACTGGGGGTTTCCCCGTGGTCCGCGTACGGGGGTTACCCGATGGTCGCTCCCCTCGCGGATGCGTAGCGTCGAGTGCACATGGACGACCGGGCAACGACGACCGGGCAACGCCGCGGGTGGCGGACGCCGCAGCCTGGTCGTGACCGTCACGGCGGCCCGCCGGTGCGCGGTGTCCGATGCCTACGACGAGCAGGTGGAGGAAGGCGATCATGCCCGCTACCGATGTGGCTGTCGCACAGGTGGTGTCGCGTGACGGCACCGAGATCGGCGTGTTCACCAGCGGTACCGGGCCACCGTTGGTGCTGGTCCACGGCGGGCTCGGGGACCACACACGATGGGATGTGTTGCGGCCCTCCCTGGAGCCGCACTTCACGGTGCATGCGATGGATCGGCGGGGCCGCGGTGCCAGCGGTGACGGCCCGGACCATCGACTGGAACGGGAGGCCGAGGACGTCGCCGCCGTGGTCGAGGCGGTCGCGGACCGGTCGGGATCCGCGGTGGCCGTGTACGGGCACTCGTACGGCGGGCTGTGCGCGTTCGGTGCGGCGACGCTGACGTCGCGCATCGACAGGCTCGTGCTCTACGAGGGTTGGCCGCCGGTCGATCCCGCTGCATGGGCCGCTCCGCCAGGGTTCCTGGAGCGTCTCGAGGAGCTGCTGGCCGCGGGTGACCGCGAGGCCGTGCTCGAGACCTTCCTGCGCGAGTTCGTGCAGATGTCCGACCGGGAGATCGACGCGTACCGGGATCAGCCCTCATGGCAGGGTCGCGTCGCTGCCGCTCACACGATCGTCCGCGAGGAGCGGGCCTTTCAGGAGCGCGCCTTCGATCCCGAGGCGGCGGCGACCATCACCGTTCCGGCTCTCCTTCTGGTCGGCGAGGATCAGAGCCTGGACTGGCAGGGCGAGACGGTGAGGGATGCGCTGCCCGACGCACGCATCCGCGTGTTGGAGGGACAGGCACACACCGCGGACATCGTCGCGCCCGAACTCGTCGCCGCGGAGCTGCTCACGTTCCTGTCCGAGCAGCCCTGACCGAGATACGGATCCACCCGGCACAGAGCATGAGGATGCCGATCCGCACCGACCGCCGGACACGGCTCA
>SLDB01000298.1 GCA_007125475.1 Nitriliruptoraceae bacterium
CGACCTGACCATATCCTGCACCCGCAGACCAAGTCCTGCGTGCAAACCGCACCCCCCGGACAACTCGGACCCGCGGCCCGGTTCCGGCTGCGGCGGACGAGGGTCCTCCACGGTCCGGCCGTGCCCGTCACCAGTGGCCGCGGGGCGGGGCGTCGGCGGAGCGTAGCGGTACACCGGCGCGACCCGTCGGTGAACCTTCACGAAACGTGGCCACATGACCACTCTGGGCGCTAAAGTGTGCGTTGCGCGCTCTCGAAGTGCGGTGAGGCCGGCCCGGTGGGCACGTCGGCGGGCCCGCCGACGCCCACGGACCGGGCCGGTCATGACCGTGTCGGCGCGAACGGGCGGTGGACGGGGGCGTCGTCGGCCAGCGCGTCGGCGACAATCGCGGTGGTCGGGGTGCCGTGCGACAGCACGCGCTGGTGGAACTGGCGCACGTCGAACGCGGAACCCAGCCGACGCTCCTCGGCGTGCCGCAGGTCCGTGAGTTCCTCGCCACCGACGAAGTACGACGACAGCTGCCCCGAGGTCACCTTCGCCCTCACCAGCTTCCCCTCGGCCTCGGCCCGCTCCTGGAACGCCGTGCACGTCAGCAACCGCAGGGCGTCGGTGTCGGCGAGCTCGCCGGCGTGCAGCCCGATGTCGAGGAGGGCGTTCGTCGCGATCCGCAGCTCCAGCTTGAGCTGCGTCATCCGGTAGTCGTCGCCGTCGACGCACGAGGTCCCCTCGTCGGCGAACCCCGCCGCAGCCATCTCCCGCTCGATGTACACCGCCCACCCCTCGGCGAACACCGGTCGTGCCAGCAGCCGCCGCGCCAGCCGGGGGTGCCGCGCGGCGTGCTCGAGCTGCACGAAGTGGCCCGGGTACCCCTCGTGGATCGCGAGCGAGCGCAACTGGGCGGGGTTGTACTCCCGCAGGAACGACTCCGCCTGGGCCGCGTCCCAGTGCTCCGGGACCGGTGAGAGGTAGTAGGTGCACCCCAACTCGCGTCGTAGCGGGGGTGCCTGGGCGAGGAACGCCACCGCGATCCCCCGCAGGTACGGCGGGACCTCGGTGACGCGGAGCCGGTCGGCCGGCGGGACGTCGGTGAGCCCCGAGTCGAGGGCGAACGCCCGCGCCTCGTCCACGGCCAGCCGCGCCTCGTCCATCAGACGCTCCCGGGTCACCGCGGTCGCGGCGACCGCCTCCAGGGTACGACGGATCCGCTCCACGGCGCCGGCCGGCACCGGCTCGCCGGGGAACCGCCGTGACCACCCGGCCGCGGCGATCTCGGCCATCTCCTGACGCACCCGGGTGATCCACACCCGGGCCCGGTCCTCAATCTGCTGCGGGTCGAACGTCGTCCCCAGGGCGGTGCGCAGCGTCACGGCGTGGTCGTGGCTTCCCAGACGCCACTCACCGGGGGGCTCGTCGGCGAGCTCGTCGAGGAGGGCGGCGTACGCCTGAAGCCCCTCACCGGCCGAGGCTCCCGCCGCGGCGGCAGCCGACACGTCGAGCCCGAGGTCCGCGGCGTGGCGCGGGAGCTCGTCGCCCAGTAGCTCGATCAGCCCCGGGAGGCGCTGGAAGGCGACGTCGAGGTGCACCGCCGGGCTGGAGGTCAGCAACCCCCCGGCCTCCTCGAGGAGGCGCGGGACCTGCTCGGCGCGCAGCACCGCGTCGCCGACGCGTTCGCGGCGTTCGTCGACCCCCAGCTCCCCGGACCGCAGCAACTCGTGGATCCCGGCGGCGACGGTGTCGAGGGCCGCCAGGGGGTCGAGGAGGAGGCGTGGTCGCACGTCGAGGTGGAACCGCCGGAACTCCAGCGTCTGCGACAGCAGCAGGAGGTCGTCACGGGCCTCGCGGTCCACCCCGGTCGGCGACGGCGGGACGTCGTCGAGGGCCGACTGCACCTCGGCGGCGAGGACGGCGAGGTCGCGGCTGCGTGCGGCCAGCGACGCCGGTGACAACTCCGGGAGCTCGGCGTTGCGGTCGTCGAGGCCCAGCCGGGTCGCCTCCACCGGTTCGTGGTCGACGACGTGGTCGAGGTACCGAGCGACGAGGTGCTCGGCGCGCGGTACGACATCGCCCACCATCTACTCCTCACGGCCCCGAGCACCGGGTACCGGGGGCCCGTCAGGTTCGCACGTGACGCTAACGGCACGCCCTCGACGGTGCACGCCGCAGCCGTGGCCGACGACATCGGTGCGATACGATGACGACGTGCGTGCCCCACCGGGGCGCATCCCCGGGGAGCCCCGTCCACGACGGCCGGATCCTGATCGACGAGGAGATCCTCGTCGGCGAGGAGCTCCTCGTCCGCCCCGGCTGCCTCGCCACCGCTGCCCGTGACGACCCGGTCCGTCCCCCGACGACCGCCGGTGACGTCGATGACGGGCACGCGCGTGCGACCCGGTGCGCCCACCCCAACGCCGCGACCGCCAGGCGTCAACGAATCCGTGTCCGCCGGGGTCGCCCAGACGAGAGAACCCCGTGACGAAGACCTTCCGAGACCTCAACGTCGACCCGGCGATGTGCGACGCGCTCGCCGCCGACGGCATCACCCACCCGTTCCCGATCCAGGAGCTCACCCTCCCGCTGGCCCTCGACGGCCACGACCTCATCGGCCAGGCCCGCACCGGGACCGGCAAGACCCTGGCGTTCGGTCTCCCACTGCTGCAGCGCATCGACCCGTCCCGCGCGGTCACCCAGGCGCTGGTGGTCGTCCCCACACGCGAGCTGTGCCTGCAGGTGCACGAGGACCTCAAGATCGGTGCCACCCGGGGGCTGCGCTCGATCAGCGTGTACGGCGGCGTCGCCTACGAGGAGCAGATCGAGGCCCTGACCACCGGCGTCCACGTCGTCGTCGGTACCCCCGGACGGCTGTTGGACCACCTCAACCGCGGCAACCTCGACCTGTCGAACGTCACCGAGCTCGTCCTCGACGAGGCCGACGAGATGCTCGACATGGGGTTCCTCCCCGACGTCGAGCGCCTCGTGCAGGCCTGCGCCGGCCCCGATCGTCACACGATGCTGTTCTCGGCCACGATGCCGACCGCGATCGTGAAGCTCGCCCGCCGCTACATGGACCACCCCACGTTCACCCGCGCCGACCACGAGGAGCGCTCGACCGCACCGGAGGTCGAGCAGCACTTCTTCCAGGTCCACCGGATGGACAAGCCCCGCCTGTTGGCTCGGATCCTGCAGACCAGGGACCGCAAGGGCGTGTTCGTGTTCGTGCGCACCAAGCACATGGCCGACCGGCTCGTCGACGAACTCGAGGCCCTGGCGACCCCGGCGATCGCGGTGCACGGCGACCTGCGCCAGACCACGCGGGAGAAGAACCTGGACCGCTTCCGCCGCGGGGACGCCACCGTCCTGGTGTGCACCGAGGTCGCGGCCCGTGGCCTCGACGTCACCGGGGTCACCCACGTGGTGAACTACGACTGCCCCGACGACGAGAAGATGTACCTGCACCGGATCGGTCGCACCGCCCGTGCCGGTGAGCAGGGCGCGGCCGTGACGTTCGCCGAGTTCAACGAGATCGACCGGCTCAGCGTGATCCGCAAGGCCGTCGGTGCCTCGGAGTCCGAGGTGGTGCAGGTGTTCTCCACCTCCCCCCTCCTCGAGGAGCGCTTCGACCTCCCCGCCGAGCGGCCGTGGGACCACCTCGCCAAGGGCGGCTCGTCAGGTGGTGACCGACGACCGGCGGCCGCCAAGGGCCGCACCGACGGGCGCCCCAAGAGTGATCGCGCCCGCGAGGGCCGTGGCCCCCGCCACGACGCCGAC
>SLDB01000232.1 GCA_007125475.1 Nitriliruptoraceae bacterium
AGATCGGCGGCTCCGAGGAGCAGCTCGCCGGCGAGTGGATCCGCGACAACATCCCCGACACGCCGGTGGTCGGCTACATCGCCGGTTTCGAGGCGCCGGAGGGGAAGCAGATGGGTCACGCCGGCGCGATCGTGAAGGAGGGCGGCCCCGGTGGGGAGTCGGCGGCGGAGAAGAAGGAGATCCTCGAGGGCTACGGGATCTCGGTCGCCGAGAACCCGTCGCAGGCCGCACAGCTGATGATCGAACGGCTGAACGCCTGAGCCGAGACGCGGCACCGCGGCACGCCCGAGCCCCCGAGGCCCCCGAGGCCCCCGAACCCCCTGGGGGCCGACCAGGGGCGGGGATCGGTCCGGGCCCGCGCCCACGTGGCTGCCGGTGTGTCCGCGTCGGGTAGGCGCGTCGGACCTCCGCACCGCTGGTTCGGGTCGTTCTCCTCTGGTCCGTCACCCGACGGGGTGGCAAGGTGAGGGGACCGAACGGAAGGCCGAACGATGCGGTCCAACGACACGACCAGCCTCTCGGAGGAGGCCCTGGCGTTCCCGCAGTGCGAGCACTGCGCCTACGACTTCCGCACCGACGAGGGCGAACGCGGCTGCCACTACTACGAGTGCCCGAGCCTGCCCGAGGAGCTCGACGTGTGGTGCCCGACGTGCCGGTACAACTTCATGGTGCACGACGGCAACCCCGACTGCGGCGACCCGCCCGACTGCGATTTCGCGGTCAACACCGCCCCGGGGCGTGTCGAGGCCCTGGACGAGTGGCTGGCGTTGCAGGGACGGTGAGCCCGGGCGGGCGGTGAACCCGGGGCGGGTGTGGCGACGCGGGAGCCCTCGTAACGCAGCCGAAACGCCGGGGACACCGTGCGGAGACGTCGGTGCGTCAGGCTGTGGGGCACCCGGGCCGGTCCTGAGACCCTGCCGGCACCGGCAGACCCTGCACTGGAGGACGCCGTGAAGCTCGTCACCGCGATCATCAAGCCACACAAGCTCGAAGAAGCCAAGGAAGCCCTGCAGGCCCTGGGTGTCCAGGGACTCACCGTCTCCGAGGTCCGCGGCTACGGCCGTCAGCGTGGCCACACCGAGATCTACCGCGGTGCGGAGTACACCGTGGAGTTCGTCCCCAAGGTCAAGCTCGAGATCCTCACCGGGGACGGCGACGTCGAGGCCGTGATCGACGCGATCATCTCCCGGACCCGCAGCGGCCAGGTCGGGGACGGCAAGGTGTTCGTCACCCCGGTCGAGCGCGCCGTGCGGATCCGCACCGGTGACGAGGACGCCGACGCCCTGTGACCTCCCCGCCCGCCGTCGAAGCGCCGGCGGCGTGGCTGCGTTCGCAGTGGGACCTGCTGCGTCGAGGTGGCCCGCCGCCCGGACGCGCCTGGTGCGCGGCGTGGAGCGATGCCGTCGATGAGGCGATCGCCCGGCTCGTCGCCCCGTTCGTCGCCGAACAGCCCTCGGCGTCGGTGGCGGCCGCCGGGGGGTACGGCCGTCGCCAGCTCACCCCCAACTCCGACGTCGACCTGTTCCTGCTGCACGACCGGATGTCGTCTCAGGCCCAGTCGGCGTTCGTCCAGCACGTCGTCTACCCGTTGTGGGACGCCGGGCTCACGGTCGGCTACGCCGTGCACCACCGGCGTGGGGCGATCGACGCCGCCGCCGACGTCGTCTCCGCGACGTCGTTGGTCGACCTGCGTCCCGTCGCCGGTGACCCCGGGTTGGCCCGGCTGGTGCGCACCGAGGTGCTGCGCCGGCTCCGCCGTCGGGGGGCGTCGTTCCTCGAAGAGCTCGCCGCCGCCGACAGCGAGCGGCGTGCCCGTCACGGCGACGCGGCCGAGGTCCTCGAACCGGACCTGAAGAACGGTGCCGGCGGGCTGCGCGACGTGCAGTCGCTGCGGTGGGCCGCGGTCGGGGTGGTCGGCACCGGCGGCCTCGATCCACTCGTCGCCGCCGGCTACCTCGGTGCCCCCGACCGACCGCGGATCGCGGCCGCCGAGGAGCGCCTGCTGGCGGCACGCACCGCCCTGCACCTGGTGATCGCCGACGCCGACGGCGAGGCGGCGACCCCGGCGAAGACCCCGTCGACCAGCGACGTGCTCCGCCTCGAGGTCCAGGACGCCGTCGCCGCACGGCTGGGGATCACCGACGACGGCAGGGACCTCGCCCCGCACCGCCTGCTGGCCGGGGTGTACCTCGACGCCCGCGCGATCGACCACACCAACCGCCGGTGCTGGTCGTTGCTCTCGGCCGACCTCGCCCGCGGCCGGCGCCGCCGTCGGCGTCCCAGCGAGTCGTTCGTCGACGGCTTCGAGCTCGTCGACGGGGTGCTGCGGGTCCCGACGACGACGACGCTGCAGACCGTCGGCCTCCCCGCACGCCTCCTGGCCGCACTCGCCGACACCGGGGCGGTCCTCGAACGCGCCACCGCCGCCCGACTCCGCGTCGCCGCGGCCGACGCCGACGGCGCGCTGTGGCCGTTCAGCGACACCTGCCGCGACCGCCTCGTGGAGGTGCTCTGGCGCGGGCAGGTCGCGCTCACCCCGCTCGCCGAGCTCGATGACGCCGGGGTGTGGGGGGCATGGCTCCCCGAGTGGGCGCCGATGCGCGGCCGGCCACAGCGCAACCCCTACCACCGCTACGCCCTGGACCGGCACAGCTGGCACACCGCCACTGAGCTCGGTGACCTGGTCCGGCGCGAGGAGTGGGCGGCGGCGGCCCTCGTCGACGTCGAGGACCGGGAGGCGTTGATGCTCGGCGCCCTGCTGCACGACGTCGGCAAGCCGCGGGGCGAACCCCACACCGAGACGGGGGTGCCGGCGGCGCGGCAGCTGGCCGAGCGGATGGGGGCGCGTGAAGGGACCGTGGAGCGCGTCGCTAGGCTTGTGCGGCTGCACCTGGTCCTCCCGGAGGCGGCTCGCACCCGCGACGTCGCTGACAACGCGCTCGCCCGCGAGCTCGCCGAGGTGATCGGGGACCGTTCCACGCTGGCGGCGTTGCACCTGCTGGCGGTCGCCGACGCGAGGGCGACGGGGACGACCGCCTGGAACGCGTGGACCGCTTCGTTGCTGCAGCGACTGGTCAGGAAGGTGAGCGCCGTGCTGGACAAGCAGGACCCCGACACCATCGACGACGGTGCGGTCGTCACCGCCGCCGAGGCGCAACGGATCGCCGGCGAGCTGGGCGCCGACGCCGAGGCCGTCCGCTCACACCTGGCGAAGCTGCCGGCGCGGTACCCGGAGGCGGTGTCGCCGCGTGCGGTGGTCCGTCACACCCTGATGACGGCGACCCGTCCCGGGCCGACGGAGGTGCGCACCCGCGTCACCGCCGGGGAGGTGGACCCCGACGGGATCGAAGGGATCGACGAGCTCGACGTCGTCGCCCTCGACCACCCCGGGTGGTTCTCGCGGGTCGCCGGGGTCGTCTCGATGCACGGCGGTGAGATCGTCGCCGCCGACGCGTTCACCCGCAGCGACGGGATCGCGATCGAGACGTTCAAGGTCACCGCCGCCGAGCAGGGCTCGAGCTCGTGGTGGGCCCGGATCGAGAGCGACCTGGACGACGCCGCCGCCGGGCGGCTCGCGATCCGCGCCCGCGTGATGCGCCGGGCACGCACCGGCTCCCGGGGTCGGTCGGAGACCGCGGGGGAGACCACCGTCTCGGCCGGACCGGACGCCTCCGGCCGTGCCACCCTCCTTCAGGTGGAGACACCTGACCGCCCCGGGGTGCTGTACGCGGTCGCCTCGACGCTGGCCGAGCTGCAGGTCAACATCGTCGTCGCCCGGATCCAGACCGTCGGTCACCGCGCGGTCGACGTGTTCACCGTCCGCGACGCCGAAGGTCAGCCGCTCACCGCCGACCACCTCGCCGAGGTCGAGCTCGGCGTCCGGGCCGCGCTGGAGCTGCTGTAGTCACCGCCCTCGCCGCGTAGGCTGCGGGTTGGCCCGCTGACCGACGCGAGAGGCGCACCTTCGTGGAGCACACCGGACCCGCCGGCGCCCGACCCGATGTCCGGCCACCCGACGGGAAGCTCGGTGTGCTGTGCGTCGGGCTCGGGGCGGTGGCGACGACGTTCATCGCCGGGGTGGAGCTGATCCGGCGCGGGATGGCCGAACCGGTCGGGTCGTTGAGCCAGATGGGGACGATCCGGCTCGGTAAGCGCACCGACGACCGGGTCCCCCTGATCCGTGACTTCGTGCCGCTGGCCGACCTCGACGACCTCGTGTTCGGCGCCTGGGACCCGTTCGAGGACGACGCCTACATCTCGGCGGTGAAGGCCGGTGTCCTCGACGCCGCCCGGCACCTCGAGCCGATCGCCGAGCAGCTTCGGGCCGTCGAGCCGATGGCCGCGGCGTTCGACCCGGCGTACGTCAAGAAGCTCGACGGGCCGAACGTGATGGGCGACCGCACCAAGCAGGGGATGCTCGACGGGTTGCGTCACGACATCCGCGAGTTCCGGGAGCGCCACGGCTGTGACCGGGTGGTGATGATCTGGTGCGGCTCGACCGAGGTGTACGTCGAGCCGGGCCCGCAGCACGCCGACATCGCCAGCTTCGACGCCGCGATCGCCGCCGACGACCCGGCGATCACCCCCTCGATGCTCTACGCCTACGCCGCGCTCCTGGAAGGCGCCCCGTTCGCGAACGGCGCTCCGAACCTCACCGTCGACACCCCGGCGCTGCGTCGGTTCGCCTCCGACCACGGCGTGCCGATCTGCGGCAAGGACTTCAAGACCGGGCAGACGATGGTCAAGACCGTCCTCGCCCCGATGTTCAAGGCCCGGATGCTGGGGATGGACGGGTGGTACTCGACGAACATCCTCGGCAACCGGGACGGTGAGGTCCTCGACGACCCGGAGTCGTTCAAGACCAAGGAGACCTCCAAGCTGGGGGTCCTCGACACCATCCTGCAACCCGACGTCTACCCGCAGCTGTACGGCGAGATGCACCACGTGGTGCGGATCAACTACTACCCGCCGCGGGGGGACAACAAGGAGGGGTGGGACAACATCGACTTCTTCGGGTGGCTGGGCTACCCGATGCAGCTCAAGATCGACCTGCTGTGCCGGGACTCGATCCTGGCGGCCCCGCTCGCCCTCGACCTGGCGCTGTTCCTCGACCTCGCCCAGCGCGCCGGAATGGCCGGGATCCAGGAGTGGCTGAGCTTCTACTTCAAGGCCCCGCAGGTCGCGCCGGGGCTGTACGCCGAGCACGACCTGTTCATCCAGCTGATGAAGCTGAAGAACACGCTGCGGTGGATGCAGGGCGAGGACCAGATCACCCACCTCGGGGTCGAGTACTACGCCGACGACTACCTGCCCGGGGGCTGAAACCGGTCCTGAACGGCACGTTTACGCCTCCCCGTCCGCGTCATTCCGGCCCGGTTCCGCGGGAGCGGGCGCGTCGTCGATCGCAGCACGAGCAGGGTCTTCGGCGTCCGGCATCAGGTGGGAGTGCGGATGCACTGGGGGCGTCGCGGGCGGCGCAGGCCAGGCGGCGGGCGAGACGTGACGACCGGGCCGCGCAAAGACTCCCCGCCAGCGAGGGGGAGCCGGCCGGGAGTCCGGGCTCTACGGCGCACCAAGTGGTCGCAGAGGCAACGTCAGGCGGCGTGGACGCGCCCCACCGGGGGATGCTGGTCCGGTGGGGCGCTAGCTGCCCGAAGGTCTGGGAGAGACCGAAGGCTGCTTGCGACGCAGTCTGACAGGGACCGGCGCCTACTACCAGAAGTACGAGGACGCTCTCGCCGTGACGCCGCCTCGTGCGCCTATCGCTGTCGGAGACGGAGAGTGTCCGTGTGGTCCTCTTCTCCGCCAGCGCCCCTGCCCCTGTTCCGCCGGGGACGGGGGCGCCGGGGTGCTGGACGGTCAGAGGGTCCCGGCAGGCTCGTGAAGCGCGTCGAGACGGCCGGGAGGGAGTCCCCGAGCCCGTCGCTATTCCGCTGCCATTACGCGGGAGCATGCAGAAGCGGGGGTATCGGCGGGAATGGCCGGGAAGTTACGGGAGGCTGCTTCTGCAGGTCACGACGGGAATCGGGCGTGTCTTCGCAGGTCAGAGCCTTACCGGCGTCACTGCGCCGACGACTACCGGCCGGGGAGCTGACACCGTCCACGGAACGGCCACGGGGCGCGGTAGTCGAGGTTGTGGGTGCGAGGCCGACCCTCCCGGGTACGCCGACGCTGCCCCGCCACGGGGCGTCCGCCACCGCAGAAGGGTCGGACGACCCTGGTGTCGACCGACCGTCCAGGTGAGGCTCGTGGCCCTCGATCAATGGAGCTTCCCGTGAGATCCCGTGTCCTCGTCGTGGCCCTCAGCCTCGTGATCGGTTTCGCGTTCGTCCCCGGTGTGGGGGGCGCCGATGAACACGACGATCCCGTCGCGCTCTCCGTCTACCTCCTCCTCGACCAGACCGAGGTCGGCCCCCTCCTCGTCCCGGTGCACCGCGAGGTGGGAGCGACCGAGGCCCCGGCCACCGCGGCGGTGAACGCGTTGCTCGACGGGCCGACGCAGGCCGAAGCCGACTCGCTGCCGGCGGTGAGCACCGGCATCCCTGACGGCGTCAGCCTCAACGGCATCGCACTCGACGAGGGGCTCGCCACCGTGGACATGTCCGCCGACTTCGCCGACGGCGGTGGGAGCTTCGCGATGATCTCCCGCCTGGCGCAGCTGGTGTACACGGTCACGCAGTTCCCCACCATCGACGCGATCGCCCTCGAGCTCGACGGAGAACCGACGACGGTGTTCTCCGGCGAGGGGCTCGACGTGACCCCACCGGTGGACCGCAGCTGGTTCGACGGCACCGGGATCCTGCCACCCGTCTTCGTGGACACCCCGAGCTACGGGGGGCACTTCGACGCGCGGATCACCGGCAGCCTCGAGGTGGACACGTTCGACGTGGAGATCCTCGACGGTGACGGTCGCCTCCTCGGCTCCGCGGCCCCGTCGATCGACGTGGACGATCAGGGCCCGTTCTTCGACGTAACGGTGCCGTACGTCTCGCTGGTCGAGCAGTTCGGCGCCGTGCTCGTGCAGGACCCCGACGCCCCGGCGGCGAGTGTGCGTGAGTACCCGGTGACGCTGGCCCCCACCCCGGTGCCGGCGGCACGCGGGATCGACATGGCCTGCGCCGCCGTCACCGGTGGGGCCGCCGACTTCACCGACGTCTCGGACACCAACGCCCACGTGGCCGCGATCGACTGCATCACCGGGCTCGCGATCGCCGAGGGCCGCAGTGCCACCACGTACGCGCCGGCCCGGACCGTGACGCGTGGCCAGATGGCGACGATGCTGGCCGGCGCGCTGCGTGCCGTCGACGTCGAGCTCCCCGACGAGCCGGCGTCCCCGTTCACCGATGTCGACGGGACCACGCACGCGATGCCGATCAACCAACTCGCGGAGCTCGGCATCGTCGCCGGGCTCGGTGACGACACCTACCGCCCGAACCTGGCGGTGTCGCGTGAGCAGATGGCATCGCTGCTGGTCGGGGTGTTCGAGTACGCGGCCGGTTTCGACCTCGAGGCGGAGAACGACTACTTCCTGGACGACGACGCCAGCGTCCACGAGTCGTCGATCAACGCGGCGGCGCTCGCGGGGCTCACGACCGGCCTGGACCGGGATCACTTCGGCCCGTCCCAGGACCTGCGCCGTGACCAGATGGCGACGTTCGTCGCCCGCCTCCTCGACCTGCTGGTCGTCGAAGGCGCGGCGGTGATCACCGAGTAGGCCGAGGTACCGAGGGAGGCAGGGGAGCGGGCGGCTGCATGATCGGCCGCCCGCTCCTCGACGATGTGTTAAGTGTCGGAGTGTGAGACCCCCCCAACGCCGGCGAAATGGAAGCGGTCGTGCTCGTTCTCGGGATCATCCTGTTGTTGCTCGACATACTCCTGCTCGAAACCGGGTTCCTCGCGACGATCGGGTGGATCCTCATCGTCGTCGGGGCGATCCTGCTCGTGATCGGTGCGCTCGGCCGGACGGTCGGACCCCGCCGCTTCTACTGGTAGTTCCGGAGCGATCCGAGGCTGGCACAGCCACGGCCCCGGCACCGGGGCCGTGGTCGGCTGGCCGCTGGCCCTGCGGCCATTGAGTGGGTGGCCCCACCGCCGGAGAATCAGGTATCGGCTCCGGAAAGGACCTCGGATGGGCCGCTACCTGATCATCGCGAACCAGACGCTTGGTGGCGCAGAGCTCGACCTGGAGATTCGTGAGCGCATCGACCGCGCCCCGAGCGTGTTCTACGTAGCCGTCCCCGCTACCAAGGTTCGGCACGAGTCCACGCGCTGGACCGGCGGCTTCGCGCTCTCGGACCTGCCGCCCGAGCAACGTCAACAGCTCGCCGAAGACGCGGCCAGGCAGCACGAAGCCGAACTCCACGAGGCCCGTCAGCGGGCGCAGCAGCGGCTGGAACTCATGATCGACAAGGTGCGGGCGGCGGGAGGCAAGGCCGAGGGGGAGGTCGGCCTCGACGACGACCCGGTCGAGGTCGCCAGAGCCGTCCTCGACCGCCAGGCCGACTTCGGCGAGATCCTGCTCTCGACGTTGCCGGCCGGGTTCTCCCGCTGGGTCAAGATGGACGTGCCAAGCCGCATTGCTCGCATCACCGACACCCCGGTGACGACCATCGAGGCCGACGGCCAGGACTGAGACGTCCCCAGCCGACCGCCTGGTCGCGCCGATGAGGCCACAGCCGTGAAAGCGGCCGCGGATGGATCCGACGCGGGTCGGGCGCGGCGCCGGGACCCCGCCCACGCGGCGCACGGCTGGGGGATCAGGTCGGTGGGGCGTGCTGGCGGACGCGCCGGTCGACGACGGCGAGGATCACCGCGCCGCACAGCAGGGAGATCGACAGGAACGTCCACGACGCCGCGAACGACACGGTGTCGGCGATGAACCCGAACGCCGCCGGGCCGTAGATCCCGCCGAGGAACAGCCCGACCATCACCACCCCGGTCGAGGCCGCCGGTGCCGAAGGGCTGGCCTGCACGATCGCGAGGTGGAACAGCCCGTGCCACCCCCACCCGGCGCCGAACGCCAGGGCGGTGGTGACCAGCAGCAGCACCAGGTTCGTCGACGGGCCGGCGAACCCGAGCATCCCCACGCCACCGATGACGAACAGCCCGGCGACGTGGCGGAAGCGCAGCGTCGCGGTCATCCGGTCGGCCGCCGCCCCGAACGAGAGACGTGCCAGCACCCCGAAGAGGCTTCCGGCGGCCAACCCCACGCCGGCGGCGCCGGCCGCCAACCCGCCGTCGACGGTCGACTCGACGTAGAACGACGCCAGCGAGCTCCCGGCGGCGGTGCCCAGGCTCGCCCCGAACGCGAGGACGACGAGGATCCACATCGGCTGGTCGGGCTCGGGACGGGTCGGAGCGCCCTGGTCGCCGCGCGCGGTGCCGGCCGCGGCGGGCCCGTTCGTGCCGGTGGGGGTGCGTTCCGGGTCGGGGGGGATCCGGGTGGTGAAGTGCACGCACGCCGCGACCGCCACCACCGAAGCGAGTACGAACGCCCACCGCCATCCGATGGTGAGCCCGATCACCGGCACGGCGAGCCCGGAGCCGAACGTCGCCAACGGGAACGACGTCTGCTTGATCGCCATCGCCAACCCACGTCGGTCGAGACGGACCCGGTCGACGAGGTAGCGGTTGCTGGCCGGGGCGGTCATCGCGTTCGCCATCCCGCCGATGACCAGCGCCGCCAACAGCTGGGGCCACGTTCGGGCCAGCGCGATCCCACCCAGCGACACCCCGGCGATGAGGGCCGAGGACGCCAGGGTGAGACGGGTCCCGCGCGCCTCGGCGAACCTGCCGGCCGGCACCGACCCCAGCGCCGAGACCAGGAAGAACACCGACATCGCCAGCCCCAGCGCCGACCGGGAGAAGTCGAGGTCGTCACGGAGGAACACCGCCATCCCGGCGGTGAGGTAGGCCGGCAGGATCCCCAGCGTGGTCGCGACCATGCCGATGGCGACGGCCCGGGTGCCGGGGCGTGGCGCTACGCGGCTCACGGGCCGTCCTCTCCTGCGTGTGGGGTGGGGAGGCTATTGCGCGCGACCGGGGAACCCCGCGTCGGGTGGTGGTGGGGCCGTGATGACCACCCGGACGGGCCGTTCGACCCTGGTCGGGGCAGGAGGCGGCGTGGTGTCCTCGGGTCGGCCGTCGCGGTTGCGCCGGTCGACCCTGAGGAGGGACACGGAGATGACGTCGTCGTTGACGGACGGGGCAGCCCCCGACGTGGTGGTGGTCGGCGCCGGGGTGCTGGGTGCGGCGGTGGCGCACGGGCTCGCCGCAAGCGGGCGGTGCTCGGTGCTGCTCATCGACCGGGACCACGTGGGCGCCGGTGCCAGCGGGCGCAGCTCGGCGCTGGTGCGCATCCACTACCCCAACGAGCCGGAGTCCCGCCTCGCGGCGTACAGCCTGGAGGTGTTCCGTCAGTTCGACGAACGCATCGGCGGTGAGTCGGGGTACACCCCCACCGGGTTCCTGCGCATCGTCGGGACGCACGACACCGAGCGGCTCGAGCAGAACGTCGCGATGCTCACCAGGATCGGTGGCGACGTCTCGCTGCTCACCCCCGACGAGGTACACGAGCTGCAGCCGATGTTCGCCACCACGGAGATGGGCGGTGCCGCCTACGAGCCGCACGGCGGCTACGCCGACGGGGCGATGACGGCTTCGGCGTTCGCCGACGCCGCCCGGCGGCACGGCGCCCGCCTCGCCCAGGGGGTGTCGGTCACCGGGGTGCGCGTCGTCTCCGATCGCGTCGCCGGGGTCGAGACCACCCGCGGGTTCGTGGCGGCCGGCACGGTCGTGGTCGCCGCCGGGGTGTGGTCGTCGACGCTCCTCGCCGACGTCGGCGTCGACCTCGGCCTGCGGTCGATGCTGATCCGGGTCGGCCTCCTGGACCCACCCGCCGAGGCGCGCGGGCACATGACGGTGATCGACAACAGCCTCGGAACCTACTTCCGTCCCGACGCGCAGGGGCGCACGGAGGTGGGTCTTCGCTACGCCCTCGACGTCGACGCCGATCACGACGCGCGGCGGGTCGACGACGGCCTCATCGTCGACGTCATAGAGCAGTTGCTGCCACGGGTACCCGCGTTCGCCCGCGCCGGGCTCGTCCGCGGGTGGGGCGGGGTCGACTCCCGCAGCCCCGACGGCGCCCCCATCCTGGGACCGTGTGCCGGGATCGACGGACTGCACCTCGCCACCGGGGCCAGCGGGACCGGGTTCAAGATCTCCCCGGCTGTCGGTGCCACGGTTGCGGCCGGGATCCTCGGCGACGAGTCGCCGGTCGACATCCACCCGTTCCGCCCTGGCCGGTTCGACGAGGGGGAGCCGATCTCCTCGGAGACGGCGTACCGGCCGCCGGCGTGGCGCTACGCCTCGCCGGACCCCGAAGCCGCCTGAGCCAGCCGCGCCTCGTCGAGGCGGTAGAGGGCGTAGTCGTCGGGTTCCCGATCGGTGAGGAGGTGGTCGGCGACCACCGTCGCCAGGTGCAGCGAGAGCGTGACGCCGCTGTGGGTCACGACGTGGTACAGGCCGGCCACCCCCGGGGCCGGGCCGAGGAGGGGGAGCCCGTCGGCGGGGACCGGCCGGACGCCGACACGCACGCTCTCGGCGCCGAGCCCGGACGCCGCCGGCAGCACGTGGGCCGCGGCGTCGAGGAGGGCCTCGACGCTGCTGCGCCGGGCGGTGTAGCCGGCACCGACGCCGGCGTCGGCGTCGGTGCTGTGCAGCATCAGGCGTCCACCGCCCTCGGGGCGGACGTTCACCCGGGGGGTGTGCAGCATCCCGCGGAGGCGGACGACCGCCGGCTCGCTGGAGACGATCAGCCCGGGGACCTCACGGATCGGGAGGTGGACGCCGGCGAGGGTGGCGACGTTCGCCGCGTCAGGTCCGGCGCAGTTCACGACGACGTCGGCGGTGAGCCGCCGTGCACCGGTGACCACGGTGGGGTGCCCGTCGGCGTCGT
Organism: Nitriliruptoraceae bacterium; assembly: GCA_007125475.1. Taxonomy (GTDB): domain Bacteria; phylum Actinomycetota; class Nitriliruptoria; order Nitriliruptorales; family Nitriliruptoraceae; genus SLDB01. Next base: position 11,960 of record SLDB01000232.1, read on the forward strand.
CGATCGCCTCGGCGTGGGCGGCGTGCACGACCTCGCCCCCGCCGCTGCGGACCCGTTCGAGGAGCGCCCCGATGAGGACCGGGACGTCGACCCAGGCTTCGTCGTCGAACACCGCGAACCCGTCGGCGGGGAGGCGGTCGGTGGCCAGGTCCGGCTCGCGCGCGGCGACCTCGGCACGGGAGAGCCACTCGGCCTGGTACCCCAGACCGCGGAGCCGTTCGACCTTGCGTTCGAGCCCGGCACGGGCGTCGTCGTCGACCTGCCACTCGACGTTCCCGCCGGGGTGGTACCAGTCACCGCCCGACCACTGCCGGGCGGCGCGCTGGTGTGCCTGCATCCCGGCGACGTTGAGCTGGTGGTAGGCCTCCGGCTCCTTGTCGTTGGAGTTCACCCAGGCGAACGTCGCCGAGGAGGTTCCGCGTCCCGGGGTCCCGGCGTCGAGGAGGGTGACGTTCGCTCCCCGGTCGACGAGTTCGGCGGCGAGCGCGGCACCGACCACGCCGGCACCGATGACGACGGCCTGCAGCGGCATGCTGACCTCCTCGACGTCGGTTCCCCGGCATGGCCACGCGACGGTGGCGGCGCGGCGGTGTGGCAGCGCGCGCGGTGTGGACCGGCCGGGGATGCTCGCACCGACGCTAGGTCACCGTCGACGACTCCGCCAGCGCCGGCGGGTGCGTCAACCGGTGGTCGACGGCCACGCCCACCGCCACCGGCGCCACCGGCCACGGGGTGACGGTCGGGTGCCGCCGGTGGCCGGAGCCGTGGCCGTGGTCACCGCCCGCGTGGCGGGGAACCGGCCGGGGGCCGCTTCGCCGGCCAGGGTGGTGTCGATCCACTCGAGGCGGAACCGGGGGTCGTAGCCGTTCGCCTCGCGCCGACAGCACCGGGCGCAGGCGGCGGCACGCATCGCCTGGGTCAGCCGGTGACGGGTGATCACCACCTCGCAGTCATCGTTCGGGCACACCCCCGCCCATCGGGCCGGGACGCCGACGCCCTGGGAGCAGGCGCGGGGACGGGCCCCGGTGATCTCGCAGGCCGCCCGCCAGTCGGGGCCGTGCGCCGCGTCGCGCCCGGCCAGCGCGTGGGCGATCTCGTGCCGGACGGTGTCCTCGATGAGGTCGGCGTCGTTCACCTCGGTCAGTGGGGCCGACAGTTCCAGCGTCCTGCTGGCCCAGCGGCACAGCCCGAAACTGGCCTTGCGTCGGTTCCAGGCGAACCGCCACCCGGCCTCGAGGAGGCCGAACTCGGCCATCAACTCGTACGCCAGGTCCTCGGCCTCGGCTCGATCCATCCGTGCTCCTGCCCGTCCGCGTCCCGGGGCGCAGGCAAGCACACCGACCGCCGGTGGCGACGGCGGTGGACCCGGCGGTGTGCACGGCCGGGGTCGCCACGGCGGCGCCGAGTCGGGCTACGGTCGCGCGGGCCCGGGCGGCCGATGACCCGCCCCCGATCTCCGGTGAGGAGCCAGCGATGACGTCGACGACACCGTTGGGAACGGACGGCTACCCGGCGGGGTGGCGTCGCCCGGTGTTCATCGGCGGCACCGGGCGGAGCGGCACGTGGGCGTTGGGCCG
>SLDB01000345.1 GCA_007125475.1 Nitriliruptoraceae bacterium
ACCCGTCTGCGCCGCCGCCAACACGTCATCGAACCCGGACCCGATCGCCAGACCACTCACCTCCTGCGCTCACCGGAGACATCGGCCCCTGCCGTCAGCGCTTGACCAGGGATCTCGGTTACGTCCCCGGTCAACCACCGCCTGCCGTTCCACGCCGCTGCAGCTTGCTACGCTCGTTGCCATCGACGCCGAGGGAGCCCCCAGGAACCGGGGCTGAGAGCGCACCGGACGGTGCGGTACCTCGGAACCTGATCCGGGTCATGCCGGCGGAGGGAGCGCGTCACGTTGGGGTCGACCGTGAGCATCGTCCTCCTCGTCGGGGTGTTGCTCGCCTTCGTGGCCATCGGGCTGCGACGCGGTGAGGGCACCGACACCGACCTCGACGGGTACCTGTTGGCCCGCGGCAGCCAGGGACCGGTGGCGCTGGGCCTGTCGTTCCTCGCCTCGGGACTCGGCGCATGGATCCTGTTCGCCCCGCCGGAGCTGGGTGCGATCCTCGGGATCGGTCCGGTCATCGGATACGCGGTCGCGGCCGCCGCTCCGTTCCTGGTGTTCGCCTTCGTTGGCCCCCGTGTACGCCGAATCGCGCCATCCGGGCAAGGCCTCGGCGAGTTCCTCCGGGTGCGGTTCGGGCGCGGAGTCGGTGTCGCCGTGACCCTGGTGTCGCTGCTGTACATGGGAGTGTTCCTCGCGGCCGAGCTCGTCGCCATCGCCGGGCTGGTCGAACTCCTCGGCGACGTGCCGCAGACGGTCACCGTGTCCGCCGTGGTCACCGCCACCCTGGCCTACACCGCCTACGGCGGCCTCCGCGCCTCGCTACGCACCGACCGCTGGCAGGCCGTCACGGTCATCGCTCTGCTGACCGTCGGCGGGGTGCTGGCCATGACGCGCATCGACGCGCCCGGCGAGGCCGTCCGGGCGAGCGGCCTGCTGGGCATCGACCGCGTCGGTGTCGAGAGCGCCGCGACCCTGATCCTGGCGGTCACCGCTGCCAACCTGTTCCACCACGGCTACTGGCAACGGGTCTGGTCGGCGCGTGACGACCGGGCGCTGCGTCACGGAGCGTTGATCGGCGCGGCCGTCACGATCCCCCTGATGCTGATCGCCGGTGGGTTGGGGGTCCTGGCCGCATCGCTGGGCGTGGTCGAGGTGCCGGCGTTGTCGATCTTCGCCCTGGCGGCCGAGCTCCCGACGCTCGCCATCGTCGCGGTGCTGCTGCTCGGCATCGCGTTGGTCACCTCGTCGGTCGACACGTTGGAGAACGCGCTGGCCGCACTGCTGGTCGCCGAACGCCCGAGCCTGCAGTTACGTCACGCCCGCCTGTTGACGGTCGTCATCGTCGTACCGGCCGCTGTGGTGGGGGTCGTCGCCACCTCAGTGCTGCAGCTGTTCCTGATCGCCGACCTGCTGGCGGCCGCCCTGCTGTTCCCCGCGCTGCTCGGGTTGTGGCGACGCGCCACCTCGACGGCGGTGTGGAGCGGGATCGTCGCCGGCGTCCTCGGTGCCGTCGGCCTGAGCTGGGCGGTTACCGGCACGCTGGCCGGCGCGATCGACGCGGTCACCTTCCCGGACGCGGTCCCGACGTTGGCGCCGTTCGCCGGTGCGCTGGCGGCCAGCGCGATCGTGACGGTGACGGTGTCATGGGCGGGGCCGGGTCGCAGCGACCTCGACGGGCTGGACGAGCGCATCCGGGCTCGAGTCGCGGCGGGGCGCCGCAGGCAGGTCCGGTCATGACCAATCGCCGGCACCGCCGCGTCGACCGCCCGCGCACGTTCCCGCGCCTGCACGTGCTCACCGACGCCGACCAGCAGCTGGACGACCTGCGTGTGGTCGACGCCGCGCTCGCCGGTGGTGCGCCGGCGATCCAGGTCCGCATCAAGGGGCGCACCGACCACGAGCACCTGGCGATCGCCCGCGCGATCGTGGCGCGCTGCCGCGCCGCCGGGGCGATGTGCGTGGTCAACGACCGTGTCGATCTGGCGCTCGCCGCCGGCGCCGACGCGGTGCACCTGGGGCTGACGGACCTGCCGATCGCGGATGCGCGCACGCTGGCCGGGGACCGGCTGCTGATCGGCGGCACGGCACGCGATCCGCGCACCGCGGCCCGGCTGGTGGCGGATGGTGCGGACTACCTGGGAGTCGGCCCGACCTTCACCACCCACACCAAGGACGGTCTGCCCGCTCCGCTCGGACCGGGGGGCGTCGCCGCGGTGGTCGCCGCCGTCGACGTACCGGTGATCGCGATCGCCGGCATCGACGCGACCCGGCTCCCGGCCGTGCTCGCCACCGGCGCGCACGGCATCGCGGTGGTCGGCGCCGTGACCGCCACCGACGACCCCGCCGCGGCCGTCCGCGAACTGTTGGCAGGGCTCGACGACACGCGGCTCGCGGACCCCGAGCTGGGCGACCGGGCATCGGACGGAACCGGAGCCGAGCGATGAACAGCGACGTGGTCGTCGTCGGCGGCGGGATGATCGGGCTCGCCTGTGCCTGGCGGGCGGCCCGGGCCGGGCTCTCGGTCCGGCTGGTCGACCCGGAGCCAGGTCGCGGTGCGTCCAACGTGGCCGCCGGGATGCTCGCCCCGGTCACGGAGGTGACCTACGGCGAACAGGAGCATCTCGGCCTGACTATCGCCGGCGCACGCGCGTGGCCGACCTTCGCCAGCGAGCTCGAGGACGCGACGGGCTACGACCTCGGGTACCGCCCCACCGGCACGCTGCTGGTCGGCTTCGACCGCGACGATGCGGAAGCGCTGGCGGAGTTGCGTGCGTTCCAGTCGGAGCTCGGGCTCCGGGTCACGGCGTTGCGGAGCCGGGAACTCCGGGAACGTGAGCCGATGCTCAGTCCCCGGGTCCGTACCGGACTGCTCGCTGGCGAGGACCACCGGGTGGAACCCCGTGCGGTCGTCGCCGCCCTGCTCGTCGCCGGGGAGGAGGCCGGGGTCGCGCTCAAGCGGGCGTCGGTCGCCCGCCTGGACCACGTCGACGACCGCGTCCGGGGGGTGACCTTGACCGACGGGCGCCGCTTGCGCGCCGACGAGGTCGTGCTCGCCGCAGGTGCCTGGTCGGCGACGATCGACGGGCTGCCCGACTCGGCGAAGCCGGCCGTTCGGCCGCTGAAGGGCCAGCTGCTACACCTGCGCGCACTCGACGGACGACCGGTGCTGCACACCACCGTCCGGGCCCTCGTGCGTCACCGAAGCGTCTACCTCGTCCCCCGCGACGACGGCCGGCTGGTGGTGGGCGCCTCGCAGGAGGAGCGGGGCTTCGACACGACCGTGACCGCCGGTGCGACCCGCGAACTCCTCGACGACGCCGCCTCGGTCGTTCCCGGCATCGATGAGCTGGAACTCACCGAGAGCATCGCCGGGCTTCGGCCGACGACCCCCGACAACGCCCCGGTGGTCGGTCGGACCTCATCACTCAGCGGGCTCGTCCTGGCGACCGGGCACCATCGCAACGGCGTACTGCTGGCCCCGATCACCGCTGCCGCGGTAGCCGACCTGTTGACGGGCGCCGAGCCAACCGCGGCGCTCACGGCGGCCGACCCCGATCGGGATGCACTGCGTGCGGCTCCGAGACCGCGGAGCCGGCCAGCGCCCGGGCTGCAGGCGCCGCGCGCGGCGAACACCGGCCGCCACGCGCCGACGGCCACCGGCACCGTCACCGATCACCACCCGCACCAGGATCCAGAGGTGAACACATGACGATCCACGTCAACGGTGATGCCATCGAGCTCGCGGGGCCGACCACACTCGGC
>SLDB01000097.1 GCA_007125475.1 Nitriliruptoraceae bacterium
AAGCCAAGGCGGCGTGGATGAAGCAGAAGAAGCGGGCCCAGGCGGCCGAGGCGTCCGCCGAGGCGGCCCCTGCCGGCGATGCCGCCACCGACGACGTCGGTGATGCCCGACAGAAGGCCGACCAGCGGCGCCGGGAGCAGGCCGAGGCCCGCGCCCGGAAGGCCGCCGAGCGGGCCGCCGCCGAGGACGCCGACGGCGCCGATGACGGCACCGAGGGCACCGACGGTGATGACGAGGACGGCGACGGACAGGAGGGCGCGTGAGCGACCTCGAGACGCAGGAGGCGTTCGCGCCGGGGACCGCCCCGGGCGAGGGCATCGCCTTCGAGATCCTCGGCGACGCGGAGTTCCCGACCGCCGACATGTCGCTGTCGATCGGACCGGCGCACCCGGCGACGCACGGGGTGTTCCGTATCGTCCTGGAGGTCTCCGGCGAGCGGATCAAGAGCGCCACCCCGGTGATCGGGTACATGCACCGCGGCTTCGAGAAGCTCGCCGAGCACCGCGACTTCCGCCAGATCAAGGCGTTGGTGAACCGCCACGACTGGCTCAGCGGGTTCTCCAACGAGCTCGGGGTGGCACTCGCCGTCGAGAAGATGCTCGAGATGGAGGTCCCCGACCGGGCGCAGTGGATCCGGATGCTGATGGCCGAGTGGAACCGGATCCTCAACCACCTGATGTTCGTCGGTTCCTACGCCCTCGAACTGGGGGCGATCACCCCGATGTTCTACGCGTTCCGCGAACGTGAGGACATCCAGCACCTGATGGAGTCGGCGACCGGGGGCCGGCTCCACTTCACGTACAACCAGGTCGGCGGGTTGAAGGTGGACCTGCCCAAGGGGTTCATGCGGCAGTCGCACGGGCTCTCGAAGCTGCTGCGCTCGCGCCTCCCGGACTACAAGGACCTCGTCCTGGGCAACGAGATCTTCCAGGCGCGCACGAAGGGGATCGGGCCGCTCCCGGCCGACGTGGGGCTCTCCATCGGGGTCTCGGGGCCGACCCTGCAGGCCACCGGGGTCGCCGAGGACTCCCGGGTCACCGAGCCGTACCTGAAGTACGGCGAGATCGACGTCCACGTCCCGGTCGGGGAGAACGGCGACTCCTTCGATCGCTTCTACTGCCTGCTGCACCGCATCGAGGCGTCGCTGGACATCATCGACCAGATCCACGACCACATGCCCGCCGGTCCGGTGAACCAGAAGCTGCCGAAGATGGTCAAGGCCCCGGAGGGGGCGACGTACGTGCGGACCGAGAACCCGCTGGGTCAGCTCGGCTACTGGCTGGAGTCCGACGGCGGCCGCACCCCGTGGCGGCTGAAGATGCGCACGCCGTCGTTCTCGAACGTGCAGGCGATCCCGTATCTCATGCAGGACACCCTCTTCCCCGACGCGATCTCGATCCTCGGCTCGGTGTTCTTCGTCGTAGGGGACATCGACCGATGATGGAATCCGCCTCCGTCACCGCCGAGGTGATCGTCGCCCAGGCCGTCTCGATCTTCGACGTCGGTGACGGCTTCGTCCTCCCGGTGCTCATCAAGCTCGTGTTCGTCCTCGCCCTGTTCTTCGTCCTCCCGCTCGTCGGCGGGTACCTGGAGCACAAGGCCATGGGGCGGATGCAGGCGCGTCGCGGACCGGTCGAGGCCGGCCCGTTCGGCTCGCTGCAGCTCGTCGCCGACGGGATCAAGTTCATCCAGAAGGAGGACCTGATCCCGCGGGCCGCGGACAAGTGGGTGTTCGCGATCGCGCCGGGGGTCGCCCTCGTCCCCGCGATGCTGATCTTCCTCGTCCTGCCGTTCGGTCCCGGGGTGTTCGCCCTCGACCTCGAGCTCGGGCTGTTCTACGCCCTGGCGGCCAGCTCCGTGTCGGTGCTGGGTGTGCTGATGGGCGGCTGGGCGAGTGCGAACAAGTTCTCCCTGATCGCGGGGTTGCGCGCCGGTGCGCAGCTCATCGCCTACGAGCTCCCGCTCATCCTCGCGGCGATAGCGGTCGCTGTGCAGGCCGGCACCCTCTCGCTGGTCGGGATCGTCGAGGCGCAGGCCAACTTCCTCATCCCCGGCACCGAGATCAACCTCTGGTTCGTGTTCCCGCAGATCCTCGGGTTCGGGATCTTCTTCGTCGCCGCGCTCGCCGAGCTCTCCCGGCCGCCGTTCGACATGCCGATCGGGGACTCCGAGCTCGTCTTCGGCTACATGACCGAGTACACCGGGATCAAGTACGCGATGTACATGCTCACCGAGTACGCGGGCATGATCTCGATGTCGGCGTTGACGGTGGTGCTCTACCTCGGTGGGTGGCAGCTGCTTCCCGGTGTGCCGCTCCCGGGGTGTGAGGCCGGCGGCGGGCTCTTCGACTGCTCGCCGGTCGGGGTGATCTCCGGGGTGCTGATCACCATCGGCAAGATCATGGCCCTGGTCTTCGTGATGGTGTGGTTCCGGGTCGCGTTCCCCCGCCTGCGTGAGGACCAGCTCCAGCGGATCTCGTGGCTGGTCCTGATCCCCCTGTCGCTCCTCAACCTCGCCGTGATCACGGTCGCCAAGGTGGTGTTCTGATGGCAGCCACGTCGCTTCCGGGCACCGGGCTCCTCAAGGGGCTCGGCGTCACGATCAAGCATCTGTTCCGCGAGCCGTCGACGCAGATGTACCCGCACGAGCGTCCCGACCTCGCCCCGCGCACGCGTGGGGTGATCGCGCTGATGGACGAGAACTGCACGGTGTGCATGCTCTGCAGCCGGGAGTGCCCGGACTGGTGCATCTACATCGAGTCGCACAAGGAGACGGTCCCCCCCGCCAAGGAGGGGGGCCGGGCCCGGACACGCAACGTCCTCGACCGCTTCGCGATCGACTTCTCGCTGTGCATGTACTGCGGGATCTGCGTCGAGGTCTGCCCGTTCGACGCGCTGTGGTGGTCACCGGAGTTCGAGTACGCCGAGTACTCGATCGACGGGTTGCTGCACGAGATGGGGCGGCTGCGGGAGTGGATGGACACCGTGCCGCCACCGCCTCAGCTCGACGAGGGCGCCGAGCTCCCGGCCGAGGTCGCCGACGCGATCGGGAAGGTCGAGCAGGAGCGGGAGCTCGCCGCCGCCAAGGAGGCCGAGGCCCAGCAGGCCGCCGAAGCCCCGGCCGAGGGCGGCGGCGAGAAGGCCGCCGCCGGCGCTGCCCCCAAGCAGGCCGAGATCCACGTCGAGGCCGGTCAGATCGACCAGGAGACCTACGACGCGCTGATCGCCGAGGGCAAGTCGGAGCGGATGGCCCGGGCGAAGGCGAAGGCCGCCTGGGTGAAGAAGGAGAAGGCGCGGCTGCGTGCCGAGCAGGAGGCGGAAAGGGGCGGTGCTGGCGGCGGCGACGCCGCCGAGCAGCCCGCGGCGGCCGCCGGTGACGCCGGTGACGGTGACGCCGCCGACACGGGAGAGGCCGCCGATGCGGGTGCGGCCCCCGCCAAGCGCCGCCTCAGCGACGTTGAGGTCGAGGGCGACGGCGAGATCGACCAGGAGACCTACGACGCGCTGATCGCCGAGGGCAAGTCGGAACGGATCGCCCGGTCGAAGGCGAAGGCCGCCTGGGTGAAGAAGAAGAAGCAGGAACAGCTCGACCAGGAGGAGGGCGGATGACCGGCCACGACCTGGTGTTCGTCCTCGTCGGCCTGGTCACCGCCGGCGCCGCGTTCGCCACCGTCACGTCGAAGAACCTCGTGCACGCCGCCCTGTTCCTGGCCGTCAGCCTCGCCGGGATCGCCGGGGTGTTCCTCACCATGGCCGCG
>SLDB01000131.1 GCA_007125475.1 Nitriliruptoraceae bacterium
CAGCGACCACTTGTCGGCGGGCACCCGTGCCCGCACCGCGGCCAGGGCGGTCAGCGGCGAGCGGAACCGCACGGCGACCGGGAGCTTGCCCACCTGCTCCCAGCCCATCTTGAGGTAGCCGGGCCGGGACTGCTCGTTGGGGGTGTTGAACACGTGGGCGACGCCTTCGGCGCGCAGCTGTTCCAACGACGTCGTCGTCAGCCGACGGAAGATCCCCCGGCCCTGATAGTCGGGGTGGGTGGCGGTGTCCACGGCGCGCACCGCCGACCAGCTCGAGCCGTTGTGGGTGAACCGCCACCGCAGCCAGATGCGCAGCCCGACGATCCGCTGACCGTCGGTGGCGACCCAGGCGGGGGAGCGGCCGAACGGGTTGGCGTGGTGCTTCCAGCGGTAGAACGCCGCGTACTGCTCGTCGGGGACCCACCCCAGCGAGGAGGTCAGCAGCTCAAGGATCTGCGGCAGGTCGGCGTCGTCGGCCTCGCGGATCGTCAGGTCGTCGCTCACGGCACCCCTGCCTCGTCGCGTCGTCGGTGGTGGTGCGCGGCGTCGCCGGCCATCACCGGCTCCTGACGATCGGTCGGGCCGGGACGCCGACGACGGTGGTGTCGGGAAGGACGTCGTCGACGACGACGGCGCCGGCGCCGACCACGGCGCGCTCACCGATCCGCACCCCCTGGATCACGCTCGCCCCGATCCCCACCTCCGCCTGGGCGCCGACGGTGACGTTGCCGGCCAGGTGCACCCCCGGGGCGATGAACGCGGCGTCTCCGATCACGCTGTCATGGCCGATCTTCGCGCCGTAGTTCACGATCACGCCGCGGCCGACGGTGACGTCGCAGGTGAGCACCGCACCGGGGCAGACGATCACCCCGGCATCGATCACGGTCCGGGGACCGATCACGGCGGTGGGGTGGATGACCGTGCACACCTTGGCGCCGAGGTCGTCGAGGCGGGTGAGGAGCCGGGCGCGGCCGGCGGGCGAGCCGATCGCGGTGACGACCCGGACGCGGGGCTGGTCGATGAGCCAGGTCACCCCGCCGAGCACCGTCAGGCCGGCTACCAGCTGGCCGCGCTTGGTCGGGTCGTCGTCGAGGAAGCCGATGAGTTCGCCGCCCGCCTCGACATCGCCGAGCCACGCGGCGGCTTCCCGGCCCATCCCGCCGGTGCCGTAGATGACGACGATGCGTGTCACGCTCCGACTCCTTGCTAGCCCTGGCCTGGCGTGCCGGACATGCCGGGCGTGCGGGGGGTGGCGGGCTCGCGGTGCTGGCGCGTCTGCCACCGCCACGCGTCGGCGAGGATCGTCGCCAGCCCGGATCGTTCCGGTCGCCAGCCCAGCTCGGTGGCGGCCCGGTCGGCGCCGGCGACCAGCTCGGGGGGGTCGCCCGGACGGGGAGGGTGGGTGACGGCCGGGATCGCGGCGCCGGTGGCCTCGCGTGCCGCCTCGATCACCTCCAGCACCGACGCCCCCGTGCCGGTGCCGAGGTTGTAGGCGTCCGAGGCCCCGCCGGCGTCGAGGTGGTCGAGGGCTCGGACGTGGGCGTCGGCGAGGTCGGTGACGTGGACGTAGTCGCGCACGCAGCTGCCGTCGGCGGTGGGGTAGGTGTCGCCGTACACCGCGACCGCCTCGCGCAGCCCGGCGGCGACCTGCAGCACCAGCGGGATGAGGTGGGTCTCCGGGTCGTGGAGCTCGCCGAGCTCGCCGTCGGGGTCGGCCCCGGCGGCGTTGAAGTAGCGCAGCCGGATCGAGCGCAGCCGGTGGGCGGCGGCGAAGTCGTCGAGGATGCGCTCGACCATGTGCTTGGAGGCGCCGTAGGGGCTGATCGGGTGCTGGGGGTGCTCCTCGGTCAGCGGCAGGGTGCGCGGCAGGCCGTAGGTCGCACACGTGCTGGAGAAGACCAGGGCGCCGACGTCGTGGCGGACCATCGCGGCGAGCAGCTCCACCGAACCCCCGACGTTGTTCGCGTAGTAGCGGCCCGGGTTAGCGACGGACTCGCCGACGTCGGTGTAGGCGGCGAAGTGCATCACCGCGTCGGGCCGGTGGTGGGCGAAGACGGCGTCGAGCCGGGTGCGGTCGCGGACGTCACCGTGTTCGAACGGCCCGTAGCGCACAAGCTGGCGGTGGCCGTGCTCGAGGCTGTCGAGGACGACCGGGGTGTCGCCGGCGAGGGCGAGCTGCTTGCAGACGTGGCTACCGATGTAGCCCGCGCCTCCGGTGACGAGCACCGTCCGGCCTGCCATCAGCGACCCCCCACACCCCTCGGTAGTTCAGCATAGGCCCGGTGCGCGCCGGCGGCGGGCGGCGAGGAGCTCCTCGTACACCTGCAGGGTGATCGCGATCTGGCGGCGGTGGTCGAACTCGGCCTCGGCGAGGTGGCGGGCCGCCTGGGCCATCGCGTGGCGTCGCGGCGGGTCGCGGACGAGGGCGGCGATGGCGTCGGCGAGCGCCTGCGGGTCACGGACTGGGACGAGATGGCCGGTGGTGCCGTCACGGACGACCTGCCGGCAGCCGCGGATGTCGGTGGCGACGATCGGCAGCCCCATCGCCGCGGCCTCCATCGCCGAGCGGGGGAAGCCTTCGCGGTGGGAGGCGAGGACGTAGAGGTCCATCGCGGCGTAGAGGCGTTCGACGTCGTCACGCATCCCCAGGAAGGTGACGCCGTCGGCCGCGGCCCGGTCGAGCTCAGCGGCGGTGATCGCGTCGGCCTTGTCGGGGTCCTGTGGGCCGGCGACGACGAAGCGGGCCTCGGGGAGCTCGTGGCGCAGCCGGCGTGCCGCCTCGAACACCTCGCGGTAGCCCTTCTCGCGCACCAGCCGGCCGACGAGGCCGACGACAACCTGTCCGTCGGTGACCCCGAGCTCGGCGCGCACCTGTTCGCGGGCGCGGTGGTGGCGCTGCGGGTCGAAGTGGGCCAGGTCGACGCCGTTGCCGAGCTCGTGGATCTTGCCGGCACGGATCCCCAGCCGGCGCAGCACCGGGACGTCCTCGGGGTTCTGGACGAGCTCGGCGTGCGAGAAGGTGGCGGCGAGGCGTTCGAGGCCGTAGACGGCCGCCCGGCGTGCCAGTGGATCGTCTGGCTGGGCGTAGAGACCGTGGACGGTGTTGACGACCACCGGTGTGCGGGTCAGTCGGGCGACCACCCGGCCGTACACCCCTGGCTTGGGGTTGTGGGTGTGCACGATCGCTGGTCGCAGCCGACGGCAGATCGCCGCGAACTGCCGGGCCGCGGCGAGGTCGGCGCGCGGGTCGGCCGCCCGGGTGGAGCGGGTCAGCGCGACGTGCCGGATCCCGGCGTCGGCGAGGATCGGCACGTAGGGGCCGGGGGCGGAGACGCCGACGACGTCGAAGCCGGCCTGCCGGAAGCCGACGAGCTGGGGGAGCAGCAGCAGCGCCAGCGACATGTCCACGGTGGTCAGGTGCACCAGCGTGGGCCGGTGCTCGGCGACGTCTGTTGGAGGGCGACTCACCGCCGGGCCCGTTCGAGGGTCTCGCACCACTTCGGGACGACGCGTTCGAGGGTGTAGCGGCCGGCGAAGGTTTGCGCGGCGCGGGCACCGGCGTCGGCGGTGACGGCTAGGCATCGCAGGTAGGCGAGGGGCTCCGGCGAGTATCGCCCGGTGCCCAGCGTCGGGACCGGGCGGACGGCGAGATGGCCGGATGGGGTGAGGGCCACGCCGCAGGCGGGCCCGGTGGTGGGGTCGATCGCGGCGGCGAGCTCGACGGCGAACGTCTCGGC
>SLDB01000209.1 GCA_007125475.1 Nitriliruptoraceae bacterium
CTGGACCTCGAGGTCGCCCGGATCTACACCGACGCACTCGGTGAGGAGGGCTCGGGCGCCGAGACGTATCCTGACCTGCTGAGGACGACGGCGGGTCTCATCGCCGACGCCCTGTCCTCGCCGTAGGGTCGGGGAGGCGCGTGCCGCCGCCTGGCGGCCCGCGCCAGCCCCAGGAAGGTCGCCCGTGCTCGAGTTCGTCACCGAGCCGTTCGGCTTCGGGTTCATGCAGAACGCACTCGCCGCGGGGCTGCTCACCGTCGTGGCCGCGTCGCTGGTGGGGACCTGGGTGGTGATGCGCGGCCTGACGTTCATCACCGATGCACTCGCCCACGGGGTGTTGCCGGGGATCGCGGTCGCGTTCGTCCTCGGCGGGAACCTGTTGGTCGGAGCGGCGGTGAGCGCGGCGGTGATGATCGCGGGCGTGTCGCTGGCCAGTGCGCGGAGTCGCCTGGGCGAGGACGCCGCGATCGGGTTGCTGTTCGTCGGGATGCTGGCGCTGGGTGTGGTGATCATCTCGCGGCGTGGGGCGTACGCCGGCGACCTGACCACGATCCTCTTCGGCGACCCTCTCGGCGTCACCCCCGGCCATCTGCGGACCGCGGCGATCGCGTGTCTGGTTACCGTGGTCGTCACAGTGCTCCTCTACCGGCCGTTCCTGGCCCTGTCGTTCAGCCGGGCGAAGGCGCAGGTCCTCGGGCTCCGGCCCGGTCTGGCGCACATCGCGATGCTCGCCCTCGTCGCCGTCGTCGTGGTGACCTCGTTCCGGACGATCGGCACGATGCTGGTGTTCGCGTTCCTGGTGGCCCCGCCGGCGACGGCGGCGCTGGTCTCCCGGCGGGTGCCGGTGATGATGGCGGTGTCGGTACTCGTGGGCGGAGCCGCGGTCGTCGCAGGCCTGCTGATCAGCTACCACTACGCCACGGCGACGGCGGCGACGATCGCCGGGTTGACGGTGTCGACGTTCTTCGTCGTCCTCGCCGTCCGGGACACCGCGGCGCGGCTGATCGCGCACCGCCACGCCGCACGAACGCGGGCCGCCGCGCACTGAGTCGGGCTCAGGCGCAGTCGGCGCAGAGCCCGACGAGTTCGAGCCGGTGCGAGTCGACGAGGTAGTCGCGCTGTTCACGGGCTTCGTGGGCGGCTTCGGCCAGGGCCCGCTCGATCGCCGGGGGGAGCGTGACGTCGTCGATCCGGCCACAGTGCGAACACACCACGTGGTGATGGTGCTCGGAGAGTTCCTCGGCGAGCTCGTAACGTGCCACGTCGTCGGTCGAGGTCACCCGGTGCACCGCGCCGCACTGTTCGAGGACCGCGAGGTTGCGGTACAGCGAGCTCTGCGACTGCGATGCCCCGGAGTCGTGGAGCTCGGGGATCGTCACCGGGCGGCCGAGGTGGCAGAGGGCCTCGACGAGCTCCCGACGACCCACCGTGTACCGCTGGCGGGTACGACGGAGCTGTTCGTCGACGACGTCGTGCACCTCGGAGGTCATGACGCGGGAGCCTAGCCGGGTGTTCTCGGAACCGTGGTCACCGTCGGGGGACCGGGTGGGCCGCGGATACACTCGTGCGTCGCCACGCCCGACGTCACCGTCACCGCCCTGTCTGGATCCGCCGTGACCATCACCCCCCGCCTCTTCGTCGTCGGCCTCGTCGCGGCCCTCACCGCCGCGTGCACCTCCGCCGGAGGCGAGCCCGGTTCGGCGGCCGCGACCGTGAACGGGGTCGACATCCCCCGCCAGGTGGTGGTCGACGCCGTCGAGGAGCTGCACGGTTTCAGCGAGTTGTCCGCGGACGAACGGGCGGAGCTCGCTGACCGCATCGGGGTCCAGGAGCGCGAGACGCTCCGGCTGCACATCGTCAACCGTGTCCTCGAGGACCTCCTCGACGAACGCGGTGTCGAGGTGGACGAGGACGCCGCCGAGGAAGCACGCGAAGAGGCCCTCGAGATGGTCGGTGGCGAGGATGCGCTGCGCGAGTCGCTGAGCGAGCTGCAGCTCACCCTGACCGTGTTCAACGAGGTGTTCCTGCCGCAGCAGGGGATGATCGAGGCGCTGCGCCGGGACATCGCCGGCGACGAGGACGTCGCGACCCGGACGGTGCGTCACATCCTGGTCGAGGACGAGGCCGCCGCCCAGGACGCCTACGACCGGGTCGAGGGTGGCGAGGACTTCGGTGACGTCGCCGCCGATGTCTCGACCGACCCCGGATCCGCCGGGCAGGGCGGTGAGCTCCCCCCGGCCGTCCGGGGCCAGTTCGTCCCCGAGTTCGACGACGCCGCCTGGGATGCCACGCTCAACGACCTCCTGGGTCCGGTGGAGTCGCAGTTCGGCTACCACGTGATCGAGGTCCTCGACGAGGAGTCGATCGCCGTCGAGGACCTCGAGGACGAGCAGTTCGAACGTCTCATCGCCGAGGATCTCAACGAGGTCGTCTCGGCGGCGTTCGACGACGCGGAGATCGAGGTGGACCCGTCGTTCGGCGAGTGGGACCCCGACCAGCGCAACGTGGTCCCGATCGAGGAGGTCGGGAGCGGTTCCGATGACCCGTTCGATCGTCCCGCTGACGACCCGGTGTCACCCGACGACGGGGAGCTGGACGCGGAGGACGGAGACGCGTCGTGAGCGATGCGCCACGGGTCGCCCTCGTCGAGACGTCGGAGGCGCTCCCGGGCCTGTTGCCGTTCCAGGCCTGGGACGCGCTGGGGACCGCTGACGAGGTGCTCCTCCGCGATCCGGCCGCCCACCCGTCGGCCACGCACCTGTGGCACGCCGGGCTCGATCTCACCGAGGTCGAGCCGGCGGCGCTCGGCCGCGGCGACCTCGACCTGACCCGTCCCGGTGCCCCCGACGACCGCCGGATCGCGAAGGCGCTGGTGGAGCGGGCACTGGCGGGGGAGCGGGTCGTCTACCTGTTGGGTCCGGCCGACGACGGGCTGGCACCGGCCCTGGCCGGGATGGCGGCCGAGCACGACCTCGAGATCGAGCTGGTGTTCCTCGCGCAACAGCCGCAGGGCACCGAGGTGCTGCGCACCGTCGAGGTCGTCCGCGCGTTGCGTGATCCTGATCACGGTTGCCCGTGGGACCTCGAGCAGGACCACGACAGCCTCGTGCACCACCTCGTCGAGGAGACCTACGAGCTCGTCGACGCGATCGAGCAGGGTGATGACGGCGAGCTGCGCGAGGAGCTCGGCGACGTGCTCCTCCAGGTCCTGCTGCACGCCCGCGTCGCCGCTGATCGGGGAGCGTTCGGCATCGACGACGTCGCCCGCGACCTGGCGACGAAGCTGGTGCACCGACACCCGCACGTCTTCGGGGAGGGTGACGCGAGCACCCCGGAGCAGGTGCAGGCGAACTGGGACCAGCTGAAGGCGAGCGAGAAGGACCGCGACGGCGTGTTCGCCGGTGTCGCGGACGCGGCGCCGGGGTTGCAGCTCCTCGGCGAGTTGCAGCGGAAGGCCGCCAGGCACGGGTACGCCTGGGGCGGTGGAGCCGTCACAGGGGCGGTGCGCCGCCACCTGGAGGCCGCGATCGACGACGCCGCCGGGGAGGACCCGTTGACGGTGATCGGCGAGGTCCTGGCCGCGGTGGTGGCCACCGCGCGGAGCCACGACGTCGATCCGGAGGCCGCGGCGCGCGCAGCCGCCCGCCGCTTCCGTGCCGGGTTCGAGTCCGCCTACGCCGAGGTCGTGTCGGCGGGTGGGGATCGGACGGCGGTGGAGACCGCC
>SLDB01000148.1 GCA_007125475.1 Nitriliruptoraceae bacterium
AACACTTCGACGCCGTCGTCGCCGACATCCTCGGACCGCTGGTCCGCCCACCGCGCCACCCGCTGGCGACCGCCGCGTTCGGGGTGCGTGGGGTGCTGCCGGCCACGGTGGTGGCCCGCCGGCTGGGGGCACGGGCCGCCCCGCTGTTCATGGGGAACGCCGCCCACGCGATCGCCCGCCTCGACCAGCCGATGATGTCGGCCTCCGGGGTGCTGTTCGCCGCCGCCGCCCACACCCGCGGGTGGCCGGTCGCCGAAGGCGGCACCGCCTCGCTCACCGGCGCGATGGCCTCGCTGTTGACCGAACTCGGTGGCGAGGTCGTGTGCGGGCACCGCGTGGAGTCGGTCCGCGACCTGCCCCGGGCGCGGGTGGCATTGTTCGACACCTCACCGACGGCGTTGGCGCACATCCTCGGTGACCACGCCACCCCCCGGCAGCGCCGGCTGGCCAGCCGGTGGCGGTACGGACCGGCCGCCTTCAAGGTCGACTTCGCCGTCCGGGGTGCGGTGCCCTGGGCCGCCGACGCCGCGCGTGCCGCCGGCACCCTGCACCTGGGCGGCACGGCCGAGGAGATCGCCGACGCGGAAGCACGGGTGGTCGCCGGCGAGGTCGTCGAGCGGCCGTTCACCCTGGTCAGCCAGCCCCACGTCGCCGACCCCGGCCGCGCGGTCGACGGGGTGACACCGTTGTGGGCGTACGCCCACGTCCCGCACGGCTGCACCGACGACGTCGCCCCGTTCATCGAGGCGCAGATCGAACGTTTCGCCCCCGGGTTCTCCGAGGTCGTCCTCGCCCGCCACGTCACCACCCCGGCGGCGTTCGAGGCCGCCGACGCGAACCTCGTCGGCGGCGACATCGCCGGTGGCGCCACCACCCCGCGGCAGCTGGTCGCCCGGCCCCGGCTGGCGGCCGATCCGTACGCCACCGACGTCCCGGGGGTGTGGCTGTGCTCGGCGTCGACCCCGCCGGGGGCGGGGACCCACGGGATGTGCGGGCACGGCGCGGCCCGTTCGGCGCTGCGGGTGCTCACCGCGTGACGTGACGGCCGCGGCCGCGCCTACCCTGGGCGGCATGGCGCGGCCAGCACGCCGCGGCCAGAACGCCAGAACGACGGGGCCAGACCGACGAGGGCGGAACGACGAGGCCAGACCGACGACGGTCGGCCCGGTGACCGAGGAGTCGAGGTGTCCGATCAGCCGGTCGGTGACGCTGCCGGCCCAGACCCGTACCGGGACCTGGACGCCTCACCCCGGTTCGCGACCCCCCTGGCCGTCACCGCGATCGCGCTCGGCGTCGTCTCCGTGTTCGGGCTCACCGCCCCGGTGACCGGCCCGGTGGGGATGGGGTGCGGGGTCGTCGCCCACGTCAAGGGGAGCCGGCTGGGGATGCCCGCCGCGGGGATCGCCGCGGTCGGGATGATCGTCGGGATGGCGGTGCTGATGTACCTGCGGTGAACCGGCGGCGAGCGACGCCGCACGGTCGTCGCGCAGTAGGCTGCCGTGGCAGCCGAGGAGGCCGACTCGTGGCAGTGATCAAGACCATCGACCTGGTGGGCGTCTCGACCGATTCGTGGCGTGACGCCGCGCACAAGGCCCTCGAAGAGGCCGTCAAGACCCTGCGCAACGTCGAGGGGTTCACCGTCCTGGACACCTCCGCGGTGGTCGAGGACGGCCAGATCGCCGAGTACCACACCCACGTGCGGATCAAGTTCCGGATCTCGCGCTGACCACACCGCACCGGCGGCGGCGCCGGTTGCCCCGCCGGCCGACGCTCCCGCCGAGTGGCGGTCGACGGCGCCGCCTCGTAGCGTCCACGCCATGGACACCGAAGCGCTGACGTCACTGACCGCCGGAACGCCGATCATCGTCGGCGGTGACCGCGTCGTGCGGGTCGACGACGAGCTCGCCGCCGCGTTCCGGCCCGGCGACGCCCTGCTGCCGCTGGCCACCGGCGAGGTGCTGCACGTCCCCGCCGCCGACCGCAAGGCCGCGGCGGAGGCGATCGACGCCGCCGACGCCGCGTTCGCCGCGATGGGGTCGGTGAGCGAGGAGCAGCTCGACACCTTCTACGGCGCGTTCGCCGACCGCCTCGCCGACGACGACACCTTCGCGGCGATCGCGGCCGCGAACGCGGCCGACGTCGCCGACGCCCAGCGGCGTGGTCGCTCCACGACCCGCCTCGAGCTCACCGCCGCGATGCGCGAGGCGATGATCGACGGGTTGCGGGGCTGGTCGGTGCGCCCCTCGCCACGCGGCCACGTCCAGCGCACCCTCGAGCATCAGGGCTGGCGCCTCGAGGAGGTCGTCGACCGCCTCGGGGTCGTGGCGTTCGTGTTCGAGGGGCGTCCCAACGTCTTCGCCGACGCCTGCGGGGTGCTGCGTGGCGGCAACAGCGTGGTGTTCCGGATCGGCTCGGACGCCCTGGCCACCGCTCGGGCGGTCGTCACCCACGCCCTTCAGCCGGCGCTCGCCGAGGCGGGTCTGCCGGCCGGGGCGGTCAGCCTCGTCGACGCCCCGTCGCACGCCGCCGGGTGGGCGCTGTTCTCCGACCCCCGTCTCGCGCTGGCCGTTGCCCGCGGATCCGGTCCGGCGGTGCGCCAGCTTGGGGCGATCGCCCAGCAGGCCGGGAACACCGTCTCGGCCCACGGCACCGGCGGGGCGTGGATGGTGGCGGCCGACACCGCCGACGGCGAGCGGTTCGCCGCGGCGGTGCGGGCCTCGCTGGACCGCAAGGTCTGCAACACCCTGAACACGTGCGTGATCGTGCGCCGGCGCGCCGACGACCTCGTCGACACCTTCCTCGACGCGCTCACCACCGCCGCCGAGGACCTGGGCACCGAACCGAAGCTGCACGTCGTCGACGGGTCCCAGTCCGCGGTGGATCCGGCGTGGTTCACCCGGCGTGCCCCGATCGTGCGTGCCGAAGGGGTCGTCGAGGAGGTGCAGGCCGACGTCGTCGACGAGGCGGCGCTGGCCACCGAGTGGGAGTGGGAGGCCTCCCCGGAGGTGACGTTGGTCGTCGTCGACGACATCGCCGAGGCCGTCGGGCTGTTCAACCGGTACTCGCCGCGGTTCATCCTCTCGGTGATCTCCGAGGACGAGGCCGACCACGAGCTGGCCTGGGAGGCCGCCGAGGCCCCCTACGTCTGCGACGGCTTCACCCGCTGGGTCGACGGGCAGTACGCGCTGGGCACCCCCGAGCTCGGGCTGTCGAACTGGGAGCTGGGGCGGCTGCTCGGTCGCACCGGGATCCTCTCCGGGGACGCGATCCGCTCGGTGCGCGTCCGGGTCCGCCAGTCGGACCCGTACGTGCGGCGCTGACGTCGGTACGGCCGCGGAACCGTCCGCCGGCGACGTTGCGGCACTGGACCTTGCCGCCCGGGAATGAGTAGGACGGCCGCGACGGGCCGCGATGGCCCCAACGGAAAGGCCGAGCCGATGCAGCACCCCGCCCCGATCCGCCGCGCGCTGATCTCCGTTTCCGACAAGACCGGGCTGGAACCGCTGGCGCGCGCGCTGGCCGCGCGCGGCGTCGAGGTGCTGTCCACCGGCGGCACGGCGGCGCTGTTGCGCGAGGCCGGGCTGAGCGTGCGCGAGGTGGCCGAGGTCACCGGCGTGCCCGAGATGCTGGACGGCCGGGTCAAGACGCTCCACCCCCGCGTCCACGGCGGCCTCCTCGGCCGGCGCGACGA
>SLDB01000038.1 GCA_007125475.1 Nitriliruptoraceae bacterium
CGGGAGGCGACGCCGGCGGCGGCCATCACCTTCTGGAGTCGCTCCTCAGGCATGTTCGTGGCCTCCGTCGTCGTCTGCCGCCTCGTCGCCTGCCGCCTCATCTGTCGCGACGGCGCCTGCCTTGGCGGCGGCGTCCTCCGTGGCGGCGGCGTCCTCCGTGGCGGCGGCGTGTTCCGCGTCGACGTCCGGTTCTTCGTCGGCGTCGTGTTCCTCGGCGGCCGCGATCACACCCCGCAGCCGCCCGGCGGCGTTCCGCGCCACGGCGTCGAGGCGGTCGGTGAGGTCGTCCATCGCGTCGTCGCTGCCCCGCGTCACCGCCGTCGGCGGCGGCATCGCGTCGTCGGCGTCGTCGGCGTCGGCGGCCGAGGCGCCGGTGTTCGTCTCGGCGGCTGAACGCCCCCCGACCCCGCCGGTCGGCAGCTCCCCACCGGCCGCCAGCCGACGGCGCACCTCCCGCAGCGACCCGAGGTCCGGTTCGTCGGGCGCCGGGGCCTCGGGGAGGAACTCGGTGAGCGGCGGCAGGTCGTCGAGGGACGCCACCCCGATCCGTTCAAGGAACGTCGTCGTCGTGCCGTACAGCACCGCCTGGCCGGGGCCGTCGACCCGACCGGCCTCCTCGACCAGCCCCCGGGCGACCAGGTTGCGCACCGCACCGTCGGGGCTCACCCCCCGGATCTCGCCGATCTGCTGCCGCGAGATCGGCTGCTTGTACGCGATCACGGCCAGCGTCTCGAGCGCCGCCTGCGTCAGCCGCCCGGTCCGTCCCGCCAGCGCCCAGCGTTCGACGTAGGGCTTGGCGACGTCGGCGGTGTACATCCGCCACCCGCCGGCGACGTTGCGCACCGCGACCCCCCGGCCCTCGGCGAGGTACTCCTCGGCGAGGCGGCGCGCGGCCTCCTCGACGTCGGCGGCGTCGGCGTCGAGGACCGACGCGGCCTCCTCGGCGGAGACCGGCTCGTCGGCGAGGAACAGCAGGGCCTCGAGCCCGCTGCGCTGCGCGTCGCCGAGCCCCCGCGATGACGGGCTCACCGGCCACCCCCGTGGACGCCGGTGGGGACGGCGGCGGCGTCGGCGGCGGGATCGTCGTCGGGGTCGTTATCGGCCCCGCGTCCCCCCTCGAGGTCGTCGACGCCGTCGAGGTCGTCGAGGACCGCGTCGACGTCGGCCTCGGTGGTGCGACGGGTCACGGTGAACGACACCCGCCGATCGGGTTGCTCGAGCCCGACGTGGCCGAGCTTGAACAGCTCCAGGCAGGCGAGGAAGAGCACCACCCGGTCGCCACGCTCCCGGTCGGCGGCGACCTCGGCGAACGTGGTGCTGCCCTCGGCGGCGGCCAGGACCTCCGCGGCGGCCTGGCGGATCGTGAGGTAGCTGCGGCGGATGTGGCTGATGTCCACCGGGCCGGGGGGTGCGGGTTCGAGGACGGCGGCGGCGAGCGCCCCGAGCCCGCGGGCGTCGATGCTCAGCCGGGTGTCGGGGACCAGCCGTTGCACCCACGCCTCCGGGGGCGCCTGCCGGGGCAGCACCGCCTCGTGCATCCCGAGACGGTGCTCGAGGATCCGGGCGACGTCGCGGTAGGCGCGGTACTCCAGCAACCGGGCGTAGAGGACGTCACGAGCCTCGCCGAGGAGGTCCTCGAGCTCCTCGCGGTCCTCCCGCGGAAGCAGCCGCGCGGCCTTCAACTCGATCAGGGTCGCGGCCACCACCAGGAACCGCGTCGCCGTCTCGAGATCGAGGGCCTCGAGGCCGTCGTCGAGGTGGGCGAGGAAGTCGGTGGTGATCTCGCCGAGGTCGATCTCGGTGATGTCGAGCTTCCGCCGGGCGATGAGCTGCAACAGCAGGTCGAACGGCCCCTCGTAGACGTCGAGACTGACCTCGTACGACATCCCGCGCTCGGCCTTCGACGGTACCCAGGCGCCCACCGGTCGGGCAGGGCCCCGGCAGCCTATCCAGCGCCCCGCCCACGGACGGTGCACGCCGACCGGCGCCGGGTCCCGGGGGAACCGGCCCGCGGGGCAGTAGGCTCACCGCAACGGGGCAGCTCGAGGGGGACGCATGGTGTCCGACACACGGAAGCACCGTGTCTGAGCACGGTCGCATCACGACGCCCAGCGCCACCGACGACGGCCGGTCCGCGCCGGCCCCGCGGTGGCTGATGGACCTCGGCGGGCGCCTGGCCGTCGCGGCCACCGCCGTCGGGTTGGAACGTGTCGCCCGCCTCGTCGCCGTCGCGGTGATCCCGCTGCTGCTGGACGCCGACGAACGCAGCGCCTACGGCGCCCTGCTGCTGGGGCTGCTGGTGTACGTCCTGGCCACCGGCCTGGCGAGCCGGAACCGCTACCTGCGTGGGGCCGACCTCGTCGTCGCGGCGGCGCTGATCGCGCTCACCGGCCCCAGCCTCACCTCGTTCATGCCCTTCCTCCTCGTCGCCGTCGCCGGCCCCGCCGCACAGGGCGGGTTGGTCGCCGGGATCGCCGCCGGTTCGACGTTGGCGGTCGTCGCCGGTGCCAGCCTCGCCCGGACCGGCGCGATGACGATGACCGGGCTGGCCTCGTTCCTCACGATCGTCCTGGTCCTGCTGCTGGTCGGGGTCACCACCGCGCTGGCCAGTCGGGTGCTGGAGGACCGCGAGATCCGGGGCCGCCAGCTGCTGGCGCGGGCGAACCGGCTGCTCAGCTCGCTGCGCTCCATCGCCGAGGAGCTCCCCGGCGGCCTGGACGTCGCCACCGTCTCGGCGGCGCTGGTGGCCGAGATCCGCAGCTACCCGGCGGTCCGGGCGGTGTACGTCCTCACGCAGGAGCGCCGCGGGCTGCGGGTGACGGCCGTCTCCGGCGCCGACGGCGACGTCACCGTCCCGCTGCGGCAACCCGAGCTGACCCGCGGCCGTCCAAGGATCGTCGAGGCGGCGGCTCTCCCGGCGAAGCTCGATGCCGCGCGCGCCTGCCCGGTGTGGGTGGTCCTGCCGTTGCGCAACGCCGGGACGCCGGCGGGGACGATCCTGGTGGGGGCCGACGACGCCCCCGCCGCCCGCCGCCTGCGGCGCGACCTCGCCACCCTCACCCACGACGGTGCGGTGGCGCTGCAGAACGCCCGGCTGTTCGACGACACCCAGCAGCGGGCCGTCGACACCGCCCGGCGCCGCATCGCCAGCGACCTGCACGACGGCGTCGCGCAGGGCCTCGCCCACCTGCGGATGGAGCTCGAGCTCCTCGCCCGGCGCGACGACAGCAACGCCGACGAGCTCGCACGGCTCTCCCGGGTGGCCCACGGCGCCCTCCTCGACCTGCGCCGGACGATCTCCGGGCTGCGTGCCGACCCGGAGTCCGACGTCGGGCGACTCATCGACCGTCACGTCACCGACGTCGCCGGGACCACCGGTGCCTCGGTGCACGTCCGCCAGAACCGCCACGTCGTGCTCCGGCCCGACCACGCCGAGGAGGTGCTGCGCATCGTCCAGGAGGCGGTGAGCAACGCCGTCCGGCACGGCGCCCCCGACAACGTCGTGGTGATCCTCGACGGCGACGACGACGAGGTCCGGCTCACCATCGAGGACGACGGCGTCGGGTTCACCTCCACCTCTGCCGACGAGCGGGCCGAGGATGAACAGCATCCCCGGCCGGGCGACCCCGAGGAACGCGTTCGCCCGCGGCAGCTCGCCGTCGGGCAGCAGCTGCGGCACGAGCGCGGTGGC
>SLDB01000048.1 GCA_007125475.1 Nitriliruptoraceae bacterium
CCGCCACCGCCCTCGCGTTGGCCTCGTCGATACGGAAGTCCGCGGCCACCTGACGGGCCCGCACCTCGAACAACCGCGCGGCTTGGGCGGCCGCGACCGTGCTGGCGGACCCGCCATCGGGGCCGGGCACCGGCAGCCCGGCGACCTCGAACACGGTCTCACCGTCGATGCTCAGCGGCACGCGGCTGGTGGCCAGCACGTGCAGCTGTGGGCACGCCGACACCAGCGCGGTGACGATCCGCCCGCATTCCTCGACCACCTGCTCGCAGTTGTCGAGCACGAGCAGCAACTGCCGCCCACCGAGCCGTTCGGCCAGCGAGTCGGACAGCGTCCGGTCGGGTCGCCCGCGGACGCCCAGCGCTGTGGCGAGGGTCGCAGCGACCATCCCGGCCTCGCGCACCCCCTGCAGGTCCACCCAACCGGCCCCGTCGGAGAACCCCGACGCGACGTCCCCAGCGACCTCCACCGCCAACCGGGTCTTGCCGCATCCGCCGGTACCGGTCAGCGTCACCACCCGGGCATCCGCGATCAGTTCGGCCACCGTCGCGCGCTCGGGCCCGCGGCCGACCAACGCCGACACCCCGACCGGCAGCCTGCCGTGCATCTCCATGCCCCCACCCTGCTCCAGATCCTGCGATCCCGCTACCACCGGTACCCGTGCACCCCCGGCCGCGGCATCGGCGACCGGGCCAGCGCCGGCGCACACCTCGCTGGGCCACCGTCGGTGCCGGATGCGACTGCTGACTCCGCTCCCGGATCACGGGCGAGGTCCCGGACGCACGGAGTTCGAGGCACTCACATCTCACCCATGCCGGCGGGACGTCGGCCGGCGGCGGCGTCGGTCACCCCGGACCGGGTGGTGCCTGGTCGGGCTCGTCGAGGGCGTCGACGACCGCGTCGGGGACGGCCTGCGAGCCGCCGCGGGCGACGAGCCAGGCGTCGATGCGTCGCCACCACCACGCCAGCCACGCCGCCCGGGCCGCGCGTGCGCCCGGGATCTCCTCGGCCGGCACGTGCCAGAGCTTGACGGCGATCGCGGCGTCCATCGGGGTGCCCCGCCAGACGTCGACGATCCCCGCCAGTTCCTCGAGGCCCTGGTGGGCGACGAACACCACGTCGGCGTCGCCGGCCTCCTCCAGGGCGACCAGCGTCCCGCCCGGCCGTGGCGCGAGGACGTGGCGCAGCTCGCGGGCGTCCTCGGCGGCGTGATGGTCGCCGAGCTCCTCGAGCTTCGCGATCGAGTGCGTCCGCCGGTCCGGGGTGAAGTTGCGGCCCTCGGGGAAGAGCACCAGAGCGTCGCCGGCGCGCATCCCCGCGGCCAGACCGCCGATCGCCGACGCCGCCCCCGGCCGTTGTCCGCCGACGACGAAGTGGCTCGGGATGCGGTGCAGGGCCACGTCGATCGTCGGAGCCCACCGCAACGTCCCCCGCAGCACGATCCGGGGCCGGTAGCCGCGTTGGAGGAGGCCGTGGACGATCAGGAAGGAGTCGCCGGGACCGGCGTGCCGGGCGAGCACGATCAGCGGTCGGTCGCCGACGGCTTCGGCGTCGGCCTCGGACTGGTCGACGTCGAAGCGCAGGTGGAAGCGTCGCCGGGCCGAGCCCACCAGTACCGCGAGGTACCAGCGCATGACCGCGTAGTGCGCCCGCTGCCACCGCTCGTCGCCGATCCGCCGACCGAACCCGCTGGCGACCCACAGCCCGAGCATCGCGACCAGCGTGAGGGACTCCAGCACGAGGTAGACGAGGAGGAACCACAGCAGGCGCAGCGGGCGCCACCGTCCCGGCAGCCAGCGGGAGGCGAACGCCGCGGCGATCGCCGTCAGTGGCAGCGAGGTCAGGAGGAGGGCAGTGAGCACCGGCACGGCGGGGCCGAGTAGAAACCTCCGGACCCACCACGGTGGCAGCACGTCAGCCCCGCTCATCTGCGGTCGTCCCCGGCGGGGGCGCCGTAGCGTCCCGGTGGGCGGCGAGCCCGTCGAGGTAGGTACCAGCCGCCTCGGCCGCCACCTCGATGCGCTCGAGGACGTTGGAGGTGTCGCGGTAGCGGAACTGCGCGGAGTCCGTCGGCGACAGCTCGGAACCCGACGGCAGCACGTGCACCTCGACGTCGTCGGGGATCCGTTCCATCGCCTCGACGAACCGGTGCCGCCGGGCGATCTCGAACGCGACGAGCCCGACCTCCCAGGGACGTTTCGGTGGGACCAGCGGCTGCTCGATCCGGCCCACCTGCAGCACGTACACGCGTTTGGCTCCCAGCTCGATCGCGCGGCCCACCGGGATGCTGTCGACCAGCCCGCCGTCGAGGAAGTGCTCGCCTTCGATCTCCACCGGCGGGAGCAGCCCCGGCACCGCCGTCGTCGCCAACAGGGCGTCGATCAGCTCCCCCCGGTCGAACCAGTGGGCCCCGGCGCGTTCGATGCTCGCCGCCACGCACTGGAACGGCAGCACCAGCTGGTCGAACCGGCGGGCCTCGAGGTGGGTGAGCAGCATCCGTCGCAGGCGATGGTTGCTGTGCAGGTGGGTGCGGGTCCGGGCGAAGGTGCTCGCCCGTTCGATCAGGGAGGCGTCGAACGGGCTGTACTCGTCGATCGTCGCCCACAGGTGGGTGAGCCGGGCGACCGCGGTCTCGGGCTCGGCGGCGAGTACCGCGCCGTTCAGCGCCCCGACCGAGGTCCCGACCACGAACTCCGGGGCGACACCGCGGTCGTGCAACGCCCGAAGCATCCCGACCTCGGCGGCGCCGTGCACCCCGCCGCCGCCGAGGACGAACGCGGTCGGGGTGCCCGTCGGACCAACGCGTTGCTGCGGCATCGGTGCGTCGTCCTGCCCGTGACGGGAACGCTCCGTGGTCATGGCGGCGACCGTACTCGAGCCGCACCGATCACGGTTGCGCAGCAGTGATCCCCGATCGCTGCCGCCCGAACGCCTCGTCGAGTCGTCGAGTCGTTCGACAGCCAGGTCCGTGGGCCGGTGTTCGAGCAGCAGGCACGGACCGTTATCGGCTCACCGACGGCCGAAGCCGGCTGTTTCCACAGGTTGTCGGGTTCGTCGAGTGTGGTGTCGCAAGGGCGTGGCAGACTTCACTGAAGCAAACGAACATACGTTCGATGAAGCGTCAGGAACGGTGCACCGTGTACCGATGTGACCTCACCCTCACGCAACCCATCGCACGCACCTCGTAGGGAGTCGACCGGTTTGGATGCAGCCTCGACGACGATGATGGGCCGGGCGTCTCAGCCCGCGCTGACGTCATCGCCGTCGACCTCTCCGCCATCGTCGTCCGCTTTGGTGCTGCGGTCGTCTGCTTTGCCGCGGGGGACTGGCTCGTGGCCGTCGGGGTCGTCGTCTTCAGTGTCGGCGGTGTCGGTGTCGCGCTCGGAGACGGGGTCGGGGCAGTTGACGTTCGAGGCTGCCGGGCAGCCGACCGGTCACATGCAGTGCCCGGCGGCGTGTTCGGGGGCAGATGGCGGTGCCGGGCCCGGTGACGTCGGGGAGGTGTTGGGTCACATCCATGCGGTGTTCGATCGGTTGGTCGCCACCGAGGTTGATGAGCTCGATGAGAACGCGCTGCAGGGTCAGCTGGCTGGTCTGGAGCGACTGGCCCGGCGGGTGCAGGCACGCCAGATGCGTATCGTTGGGGCGTTGACCCGCCGTCGCGCCGCGCAGATCGACGGCCGTGGCGG
>SLDB01000018.1 GCA_007125475.1 Nitriliruptoraceae bacterium
ACCTCGGCGCCGGCCTGGTGCCACCTCGCCGTGGCGACGTCGTGGCTGACCCGTCGCTGTCCGGTCCGTTCGGTCTGGCCTTGCGGCTGCACCGCGGCACGGTGCTGGCGTGGACGATCGGCCTGTTCGCGCTCGGGGCGATGTACGGGGGGGTCGCCTCGGGGGTCGGCGACCTGATCACGCAGACCCCGGAGCTGGAGGAGATCTTCCGTCTCATCGGTGGCGAGGAGGCGCTGATCGACGCGTTCCTCGCGACGACGGTGGCGATCGCCGCGCTGCTGGCCTCCGGGTTCGTCGCGGCCGCGGTGCTCCGGCTGCGGGCCGAGGAGGTGGGGCTGCGCGCCGAACACGTGCTGGCCACCGCCGTCGGCAGGGTGCGCTGGGCGCTGAGTCACACGGTGGTGGCCGCCGCCGGTGGGGCGTTGCTGCTGGCCGCCTCCGCGTTGGGCACCGGGCTGGTGCACGGCGCGCGGATCGCCGACGTCGGTGCGGCGGTACCGCAGATGGTCGGTGCGGCGCTGGTGCAGCTGCCGGCGGTGCTGGTGCTCGGTGGGTTGGCGCTGGCGGTGTTCGGGGTGGCGCCACGGGCGGCGCCGGTGGTGTGGGCCGCGCTGGTGGCGTTCCTCGTGCTGGGACAGCTCGGTGCGCTGCTGCAGCTCGACCAGTGGGTGATGAACCTCTCGCCGTTCACCCACGTGCCGGCGCTCCCCGGCGAGCCGCTGCGGGCGCTACCGCTGGTGGCGTTGACGGGCGTGGCCGCGGCGTTTTCGGCGGTGGGGCTGGTCGGCCTGCGCCGGCGGGACCTGGGGTGACCCCACCGCACACGCCCGGGCATTCCCCGTGGCGCGAGGCGCTGCGCGTTGCACGTTGGTCTCGGGGGGCGGCGAGAGGTTGGCGATGTCGGTCAGGTCCTGCGGGCGGCCGGCTCGACTGCGCCAGCGCGCACGCGCGGTTCAGGTGCGGGAGACCGAGACCTCGAGGCGGTCGACGGCGAGGGGGCCTTCGGTGGTGCCCCAGGCGATCTCGGCGGCGTCGCGGCCGGTGACGATGCGGGCCAGCGTGCCGATGGGCGCCAGACCGGTCGCGTCGAGGAGCCGCCATGCCTGCCCGTCGTGGGCCTCCACGACCGCGTGGAAGTCGGGCGGTTCGAGGTCGAGGGCGTAGGCGCTGACCAGGCGGGCGGGGACACCAAGGCCGCGGAGCAGCGTCGCGGTCAGATGCGCCAGGTCACGGCACACGCCTTCTCGGCGGAGCATCGTCTCGTCGGCGGCGGTGTGGACGTCACTGGAGCCGGGGACGTAGGCGACGTTGGCCTCGACCCAGCCGCGGACCTGCTCGAGGAGCGCACCGGTCCGCGGCGTGTCGGTGAACAGGTGCTCGGCGGTGGGTGCGAGGACATCGGAGGGGCAGTAGCGGCTCGGCAGCGTCCACGGCAGCAGGTCGAGATCGAGGCCACCCAAGGTCGGCAGCGTGACGTCGGTGTCGAGGGGGGCGTCATCGACCTCGACGTGGGCGACGTAGCGCAGGCGGACCGGCCCGGCGGAGGCGTGCAGGCGTAGTGGGCGGGCGCCCCCGTACGGTCGGGGGCCCGGGTCCTCGACCTCGGCGTTGGTGACGTGCAACTCCTCGGCGCCCACCACCTGACCGGGCACATGGGCGGCGCGTACCAGGAGCACCGCGGTCGCGGGCTGCTCAGCGGTCCAGTCGATGTGCGCACGTACCGTGAGTCCGGTCATCACCGCGTTTTCGGTCGAGTCGTCCGACGGTATCCGTGATCCGGTTGATGACCGTGGCCCCGCCCCTCGAGATGCGTGGACGGTCGGCCACCGACGCCACGACGAGCGCCTCCTACCCTGGTGGTGATGGATCCGATCCGAGCGAGAGCGAGGCAAGGCGCGTATGGCCACCCACAGCATGGAGCTTCTGACCTGCGTCGCGTACGGATGCCCAGGCTGCGGGTACCGCCACTTCTACCGTTCCTCGGACGACGCGCGGCTGACCGAGGTGCCGGATGCGGGGCTGTACACCCCCCGACAGCTCGAGGTGCTGGGGCAGGCAGCCGTCGCGACAGGCGCCTTGTCGGTCGATCGTTCGGGGTAGCCGGATGCGGGCCGATCTCCCCCGGCCCGGTGATCGCCTGGGGTGACGTGCTGCCTGCCAGCGCGTGCTCCGTCTATTCGTCGACTTCGGGGGACGGCGAGCGGTTGGCGGTATCGCGGAGGTCCTGCGGGCGACCGGAGGCAGGCTTGATCCGGATGAGGTCGTCGTGACCCACGACCCGGATGGTGACGCCGGTGGCGAGTGTGTCCGAGTAGATCTTCGCGAGTTCCGTTCGTCATCGAGTGCGAAGCACCGACGGGCATGGTCCGCTGGTCACGTCACGGCGACAGATGGCGTCACCTGACGTCTTCGCCCGCGATGACCGTCGACCTTGCGGTGAGGAAGCACCCACATGCGCGCAGTAGTCGCTCGCGAGCCGGGAGGCGCTGAGGCTCTGGCGATCGAGCACATCGACGAGCCGGTCCCGGCTGACGATGAACTGCTCGTCCAGGTCGTGGCGGCCGGCGTGAACCGAGCCGACATCAACCAACGCGAGGGGAAATACCGGCTGCCTGAGGGTGTGACGGAGGTGCTTGGACTCGAGGCCGCCGGACACATCGTCGCGGTCGGAAGGGCCGTCGAGGGTTGGAACATCGGTGACGAGGTCTGTGCGCTATTGGCCGGTGGGTGCTACGCGGATCGCATCGTCGTTCCCGCCTCCACCGCCCTGCCCTGGCCCGAGAGCGTCGACGCGATCGGTGCAGCAGGCGTCTACGAGGTGTTCGCAACCGCCTACGACAACGTGTTCGTCAGGGCGGGTCTCGCCACTGGCGAGGCGCTGCTCGTGCACGGGGGCTCGAGTGGTGTCGGCACCGCCGCAATCCAGCTCGCGAAGCGGGCGGGTTGTCGGGTCATCGTGACCGTGGGGACCGACGAGAAAGCCGAGGCATGCCGGGCGTTGGGCGCCGATGAATGCATCGTCTACAAGCAGGACGACTTCGTCGAGTCCGTTGCGCGGATGACGTCCGGCCGGGGTGTGGACGTGATCCTCGACGTCGTCGGGGGCGAGTACCTCGACCGCAACCTGCACTGCCTGGCGCTCGAGGGCCGCCTCGTGATCATCGCGCTGATGGGAGGGGCCAGAGCCGAGCTCGACCTCCGCACCCTCCTGTCGCGCCGCGGGCGCATCATCAGTTCCACGATCCGAACACGAACCGTTGACGAGAAGAGCCTGTTGGCCGCTGGACTCCTCGGCGACGTGTGGCCAGGGTTCGCGGACGGACAACTCGAACCCGTGATCGACAGCACGTTCGCGCTCGAACGTGTGGCTGATGCCCATCGCCGTATGGAGTCCAGCCAGCACATCGGAAAGATCATCCTGACCATGGACGACTGAGCAGGACCAACCAGGCCTCTACCGGGCGCGCCAGCGTCACTGACAGCACGAGCATCAGGTACACCCACGCGGCGGCGAGCTTGACCTGCATCGTGACCGGACGGTCCTCGAACACAGCGGCCGTCTCCGTCGAGCCCCTCATACCGACCGGCTCCCGGGGACCGCACCGACCGTCGGGCCGACGACCCGGCCGGGATCCGGTGTGCGCACGCCCTTGATGAGCAGGTACGCCATCA
>SLDB01000346.1 GCA_007125475.1 Nitriliruptoraceae bacterium
GGACCGGAAAGGGAGCGCGTGGGGTACCCGACGACGAGGATGCGGCGCCTGAGGCGGACGCGCGCGTTGCGGCGGGTGGTCGCCGAGACCCGGATCGCCCCCGAGGCGCTGGTCCTGCCGGTGTTCGTCAAGGAGGGGCTGGACGGCGCCGAACTCGTGCCCTCGATGCCGGGCGTCGCCCAGCACGGCGTGGACTCCGTCGTCGCGCTGACGCGCCGGGCGGTCGAGCACGGGGTCGGCGGGGTGCTGCTGTTCGGCATCCCCGAGGACAAGGACGACGTCGGCAGTCGCGGGTGGGCCCCCGACGGTCCGGTCCCCGCGGCCGCGCGTGCGATCCGGGGCGCCGTCGGCGACGACGTCGTCGTGTGGGCGGACGTGTGCCAGTGCGAGTACACCGACCATGGCCACTGCGGCCCGCTCGCCGCCGACGGCAGCGTGGCCAACGACGCCGCCGTCGACGGGTACGTCCGTGACGCGCTGGCGTACGCCGAGGCCGGGGTCGACCTCGTCGCCCCGTCGGGGATGATGGACGGACAGGTCGCCGCGATCCGGGGAGGCCTGGACGCCGGTGGGTACCCGGACGTCGGGATCGTGGCGTACGCCGCGAAGTACGCCTCGGCGTTCTACGGGCCGTTCCGCGACGCGGCCGAGTCGGCGATGACCGGTGGCGACCGGGCCGGCCACCAGATGGACCCGGCCAACCGTCGTGAGGCCCGTCGCGAGCTCGCCCTCGACCTCGAGGAGGGGGCGGACATGTTGATGGTGAAGCCGGCGATGCCCTACCTCGACGTCCTGCGCGAGGCCCGCGAAGACCACGACGTGCCGCTGGCCGGCTACCAGGTCTCGGGGGAGTACGCGATGATCCGTGCCGCGGCCGAACGCGGCTGGCTCGACGGCCAGGCCGCGATGCGGGAGGCGGTCCTCGGCGTGCTGCGGGCCGGCGCCGATGTCGTGCTGACCTACGCCGCCCTCGAGCTCGCCGCCGACGAACGGGGCGCGGCCACCTCGTAGGCTGGGCCGCGACGTCGCCCGTGGGAGGCCGAGATGCGAACCGACGTGTCCGAGGAGCTCTTCGACCGTGCCCGGCGCGTGATCCCCGGTGGGGTGAACTCCCCGGTCCGGGCGTTCTCCGCGGTGGGGGGGACACCCCGCTTCCTGGCGCGTGGCGAAGGCGCCTACGTCCACGACGTCGACGGCAACCGCTACCTCGATCTCGTCGGCTCGTGGGGGCCGTTGATCTGCGGCCACGCGCACCCGTCGGTGGTGGCGGCGGCCCGCTCCGCGCTCGAGGCGGGGTCCTCGTTCGGGGCCTCGACCGAGGGCGAGGTGCTGCTGGCCGAGGCGATCGTCGACGCGGTGCCCTCCTGCGAACAGGTCCGGCTGGTCAGCTCCGGGACCGAGGCCGCGATGAGCGCGGTGCGGCTGGCCCGTGCCGCCACCGGCCGGGACAAGGTGCTGAAGTTCGTCGGCCACTACCACGGCCACGCCGACGCCCTCCTCGCCGCCGCCGGCTCGGGGGTCGCCACCCTGGGGATCCCCGGCTCCCCCGGGGTGACGGCCGGCGCGACCGGCGACACCGTCCTGGTCGAGTGGAACGACCCCGAGGCGTTGCGCGAGGCGCTCGCGGTGCACGGGGACGACACGGCGGCGATCATCGCCGAGCCGGTCCCGGCGAACATGAACCTCGTCCCCCCGCTGGACGGGTTCCTGGCCACCTTGCGCGAACAGGCCACCCGGCACGGCGCGCTGCTGATCTTCGACGAGGTGATCTCGGGGTTCCGCCTCTCCCGCGGCGGGGCCCAGCAGCTCCACGGCGTCACCCCGGACCTCACCGTGCTCGGCAAGGTCGTGGGCGGCGGGTTCCCCCTGGCGGCGTTCGGGGGCTCCGCCGAGGTGATGGGGCGCCTCGCCCCGGAGGGCGACGTCTACCAGGCCGGGACGCTGTCGGGGAACCCGGTCGCCGTCGCGGCCGGCCGGGCGCAGCTCGACCTGCTCACCGATGAGGTCTACGCGCGGCTCGGAGCCGTCACCCGCCGGCTCGCCGACGGTGTCGCGGCGGCGCTGGCCGACGCCGGGGTCCCCGCCCAGGTCACCCGGCACGCCACCCTGGCCGGGATCGTGTTCGCCGACGACGCGCCGGTGAGCTACGCCGACGTCGCCGCCGCCGACCAGGGGCGGTACGCGGCGTTCTTCCGAGGGATGCTCGACCGCGGGGTGTACCTGGCGCCGTCGGGGTTCGAGGTGGTGTTCACCTCCACCGCGCTCACCGACGACGACGTCGAGGTGGTGGTCGACGCCGCGGCGGCGACGGCGGCCGAGCTCGCGGCGGGGTGAGCGGGTCATCGCCGGTGGGGGCGGTGCCCCGGTCACCGGCCGTTTGTTCGGGTCTTGGCGCGCTTGATACCGTTACCGCACCCATGGCCGGGTGATCTGCCCGGCCCCGGCGCATCCTTACCCTGCCTGCCTGCCGGCGCGGCGCGTCGGTGAGCCGGAGCACCGACGCCTCGTGGATCCGCGGGCGAGGAGAAGACGATCGTGGGCGAGTGGTTCAGCGAGTTCTTCGCGACCATGCCGGACGTGTTCCGGGCGCTGTACCAATTCGGAGACCCGAACAACGCCGGTCAGGGCTGGATCGGCGGGCTGATCACGATCCTGTGGATCGTGGGGCTCGGGGCGTTGCCGCTGTACCTCGCCAAGCTGACCTACGGCAAGCACGAGTGGGTCTCGGCGACGATGGGGATCATGGGGGCCTCCAGCCTGCTGTGGTGGCTGCACGGCGTGATCCCGCACGGCTGGATCCAGTTCACCGAGTCGAACGAGAACCTGCTGCGGGGCACGATCATCCCATCGACCGCCGGGATCGACGTCACCGAGGACTACCGCCTCGACATCGCGTCCAACCTCTACAGCGTGATCACCGAAGGCATCGTCGGCGGGATGATGATCGCCGGGATCGTGATCACGGTGTGGGCGGGGCTGCGGGTGCAGCGCAGCCTGCCGAAGACCCTCGCCGCCGGTGAGGAGAGGCCCGAGTCGGGCGGTTACAAGTAGCACCCCACCGCCGGTGGCGGTGGGCGACGTGACGACGAGAGGAGGTGCGACGTGGGGAAGACCGACCGGGGCGAACACCCCCTGATGTTCGACGACTACACGGTCCAGCAGGTCGACCCGCAGTGGCTCCAGGAGCGCGTGAAGCCGAAGCGTCACATCGGTCTCACCGCGGAGCTGTGCATCCTCTGCCGTGCCTGTGAGGACGTCTGCCCCTGGGAGTGCATCTACATGATGTCCCCGGAGATCATCAAGGACGCCGAGTCCTCGGAGGTCCAGACCCTGGCGCAGACCGCATCCGCGGTGTTCGTCATCGATGACAACGAGTGCACCCGGTGCTCGATCTGTGTGGACCGGTGCCCGTCGGACGCGCTCTGGCTCGGCCGCACGGATGGCTGAGGCCGGGCCGCGGACCCTGCGCTCGATGGCCGGCGCCGGGCGCGCGCCGGCCGCTTGACACGCGAGAGGACCCATGCCCCAGATCCCCGCCCCCAGCGAGCTGAAGACCAAGGTCCAGGACAGTGTGGCCTGGAAGTCGATCTTCCGGCCCGGCTCGGTGTACCGGAAGGGCTACCGGGACACCTCGCGCGACCGCGCTCTCGCTGCGATGAACA